>DPSI01000235.1:1594-17403 GCA_003527165.1 Pseudomonas sp. | reverse complement strand
CCGGGTTGCGGTCGTCGGTCAGTGTTCGCCATTGCTCGCTTTTGAATGGCGGCCCACTCCACAACGCGCCCTGGAACGGATTGCCGATCAGCTCGTGCAGCTCCCACGAGCGCTGTGAATGTAAAGCGCCCAGGCTCAGGCCGTGCAGGTACAGTCGCGGTCGCCGGTTCGGCGGCAGTTCGCTCCAATAGCCGTAGACCTCGGCGAACAATGCTCGCGCCACGTCGGCGCCATACTCGGCCTCCACCAACAAAGACAGTGGGCTGTTCAGATAAGAATATTGCAGCGCGGCACTGGCAATGTTGCCGTGATGCAGGTATTCCACCGTGTTCATTGCCGCAGGGTCGATCCAGCCTGTGCCGGTCGGCGTGACCAGCACCAGCACGGAGCGCTCGAAGGCGCCAGTGCGCACCAGCTCGCGCAACGCCAGCCGGGCGCGTTCGCGTGGCGTCTCCGATGCCCGCAAGCCCACGTACACCCGGATCGGTTCAAGTGCCGATCGGCCGGTCACCGCGGCGATATCCTCTGCCGAAGGACCGGAAGCGATGAACTCGCGACCGGTGCGGCCCAGTTCGTCCCAGTCGAGCAACGATTCTTGGCTACCGCTTTTGAGCGGCGAGCGCGGCTGCGCCGCTTCCGGTTCGATCAGCGCATCGTATTGGGCGAAGGAGGCATCCAACACCCGCAATGCCTGGGCCACCAACACGTCGCTTACCAGTGACCAGAACAGTGCCAAGGCCACCAACACACCCATGACGTTGGCGACCCGGCGCGGCAGGAAGCGGTCGGCATGGCGGGAGACGAAGCGAGAAACGAGCCGGTAGAGGCGCGCCAGAAGCAGCAGAATGAGAAAGGTGGCCAGGGCGGTAAGTACCACCTCCAGCAGATGCCCACTGGTGACCGGTTGCATCTGCATCAGCGAGCGGATCGAGTTCTGCCATGCGGTTACCTGGCTGAGGAAGTAGGCCGCCAATGCTGCGCAGAGAATGGCGATCACGATGTTCGTCTGGTTGTGCAGGCGTTCCGGCCGCTCCGGGAGCTCCAGGTAGCGCCATAGCCAGCGCCAGAAAACGCCAATGCCATAGCCGGCGGCCAACGCCGCGCCCGCCAGCACGCCCTGGCTGAGCGTCGAGCGCGGCAACAGCGAGGGCATCAAAGCCGCGCAGAAGAACAGCGTGCCCAGCAGCAGGCCGAAACCGGACAGCGATCGCCAGGCGGACAATGACATGCGAAGCCCCATTCGAAACTCCTCAGCTTCGACCATGATCCACGGCGGCTGCCGCTTGGTCTTTTCGAGGCGTCGAGCTCGTCGCGGTTCCCTGCGGCACGTCTGGCTCCGCCGCTTAGCTTTTCGATGCAACGATGCCGGTGTGTCCGACTCAAACGACTACATCTTCCCTCAGCGCACCGGGAAACGAGCGTCGTTATGAGCACACCAGATAGCAACTACATCGAATGGCTGGAAAGCCAATCCATGCTTTACGCGGCCCGCGAACGGGCCCGCCACTACGCCGGTCAGGCTCGGCTGTGGCAGCGCCCTTATGCCCAGGCCCGGCCGCGCGATGCGAGCGCGATTTCCTCGGTGTGGTTCACTGCCTACCCTGCCGCCATCATCACCCCCGAGGGCGGCTCGGTGCTGCAGGCTCTGGGCGACGACCGGCTCTGGAGCGCCCTGTCCGAGCTCGGCGTGCAGGGCATCCACAACGGTCCGATGAAGCGCTCCGGCGGTCTGCGAGGGCGCGAGTTCACCCCGACCATCGACGGCAACTTCGACCGCATCAGCTTCGACATCGACCCCAACCTCGGCACCGAGGCGGAAATGCTGCAGCTCAGCCGCATGGCCGCGGCACATAACGCCATCGTGATTGACGACATCGTGCCGGCGCACACCGGCAAGGGCGCGGACTACCGCCTCGCCGAAATGGCCTATGGCGACTATCCGGGCCTCTATCACATGGTCGAGATCAATGAGGAAGACTGGCCATTGCTGCCCGAGGTGCCGCCAGGTCGTGATTCGGTCAACCTCTCTCCAGTGGTGGTCGACCAGCTCAAGGACAAGCACTACATCGTCGGTCAGCTGCAGCGGGTGATCTTCTTCGAGCCCGGCATCAAGGACACCGACTGGAGCGCCACCGGCGAGGTGACCGGTGTCGACGGCAAGCGCCGCCGTTGGGTCTATCTGCACTACTTCAAGGAAGGTCAACCCTCGTTGAACTGGCTGGACCCGACCTTCGCCGCCCAGCAGCTGATCATCGGCGATGCCCTGCATGCCATCGACATCTCCGGTGCGCGCGTGCTGCGTCTGGATGCCAACGGCTTCCTCGGCGTCGAGCGTCGTGCCGAGGGCACCGCCTGGTCCGAGGGGCATCCGCTGTCGGTCACAGGCAATCAGCTGATCGCCAGCACCATCCGCAAGGCCGGCGGTTTCAGTTTCCAGGAATTGAACCTGACCATCGACGACATCGCTTCGATGTCCCACGGCGGAGCCGACCTGTCCTACGACTTCATCACCCGGCCGGCCTATCACCATGCCCTGCTCACCGGCGACACCGAGTTCCTGCGGCTGATGCTGCGTGAAGTTCACGCGTTCGGCATCGACCCGGCCTCCTTGATCCACGCAATGCAAAACCATGACGAGCTGACCCTGGAGCTGGTGCACTTCTGGACGCTGCACGCCTACGACCATTACCACTACCACGGCCAGACGCTGCCGGGCGGCATCCTCCGTGAGCACATCCGCGACGAGATGTACGAACGGTTGACCGGCGAACATGCACCCTACAACCTCAAGTTCGTCACCAACGGGGTGTCCTGCACCACGGTCAGCGTCATCACTGCCGCGCTCGGCATTCGCGACCTCGCCAGCATTGGCGCGGCGGACGTCGAGCAAATCAAGCGGCTGCACTTGCTGCTGGTGATGTTCAATGCCATGCAGCCCGGCGTCTTCGCCCTCTCCGGCTGGGATCTGGTCGGTGCACTGCCGCTAGAGGCGGAACAGGTCGCGCACCTGATGGGCGATGGGGACACCCGCTGGCTGCACCGCGGCGCCTATGATCTGGCCGACCTCGCGCCCGAGGCAGACGCCTCCTCCGAGGGGCTGCCCAAGGCGCGCTCGCTCTACGGCAGCCTGGTCGAGCAACTGCAGACCCCCGGCTCCTTCGCCTGCCAGCTCAAGCACATCCTTAGTGTCCGTCGTGCCTACGATATCGCCGCCAGCAAGCAGATTCTGATTCCCGACGTCCAGGCCCCGGGGCTGCTGGTCATGGTGCATGAACTGCCTGCCGGCAAGGGCGTGCAGATCACGGCACTGAACTTCAGCGCCGAGCACATCAGCGAAACCCTATGCCTGCCCGGCGTTGCGCCCGGCCCGGTGGTGGATATCATCCATGAGCGGGTCGAGGGCGATCTGACCGAAACCTGCGAGATGACCCTTGAGCTCGATCCCTACGAAGGCTTGGCACTGCGTGTGGTGAGTGCGGCTTCGCCGGTGCTTTGATGGCGCTATTGTGTCGGCCAAGGGCTTTTCCCGCTTCGCCGAGGTCGTCGCGAAGGGCTGTAGGGCCGAACTTGTTCGGCCTTTGCAAATCCGCGGCCGAATGAATTCGGCCCTACGCGCTTGAGCCATTCAAAATACGAGCTCGCCCATTGGGTCAATGACCTATCTTGAAACGGAACAGGCCCTAGGCCATGACCTGACGGTGAGCGGCAAGCGCCGCATCGAGGGCTTCCAGCGAGACCGGCTTGACCAGGTGCGTGTCGAAGCCTGCCGCTTTCGAACGTTCGAAATCCCTGGTCTGGCCGTAGCCGGTTAGCGCCACCAGGCGCAACTGTTCGACCGGGAACGACGCGCGCATAGCGGTTGCCAGAGCGTAACCATCCATTCCTGGCAGGCCGATATCCATCACCGCGACATGGGGGCGGAACCGTTCGGCGATCTTCAATGCCTGCAATGGCTCGCTTGTGGCGACCACGTCATGGCCGCGGTGGACCAGGTAATCCCGCAGGCTTTCCAGCGCATCGATGTTGTCGTCAACCACCAGTACGCGAACCGACGACCCGGCGGGCGTGGGCGCGACGTCCATCTGAGTTGGGTTCTCGTTCGGCTGGCTCAAGCGTGGTAGCGAGACCGTGAAAGCCGAGCCGCAACCGATGCCCTCACTCTGGGCGGTTACCGACCCCTCATGTAGCTCGACGAAGGACTTCACCAAGGCCAAGCCGATACCGAGCCCACCCTTGCCGCGGTCAATGGTGGCGGCGCCCTGCTCGAATATCTTGAACAGGTTGGGGAAAAGCGTTGGGCTGATCCCCGAGCCGTTGTCCCGTACGGTGATCGATACGTGTTGGTCGTTCGTTTCCATCTCGATGTCGATCTGGCCGCCGCGGTCGGTGTATTTCGCCGCGTTGGACAGCAGGTTTGCGAACACCTGCATCAGCCGGGTCGGATCGCCGAACACCCAGGCCGCTCGCTCGGGTATGCGCATCGTCAATACATGGCCGCGTTCCTCGAACAGTGTGCCCGCAGCCTCCACGGCGCGGTGAAGCAGGTTGGTCAGGTCCAGCGGCTCGGGTTTCAGCTCGACCTTGCCCCGGATGATGCGGGTCACGTCCAGCAAGTCATCGAGCAGACGGGACAGATGCTTCGCCTGACGCTCGATGATCTGGTACTCGCGAGGCAGTTCCTGGTCCTTGCCGCGCAGCTTGACCAGATCCAGCACGGTGATGATTGGCGCCAGCGGGTTACGCAGTTCGTGCCCGAGCATCGCGAGAAACTCGTCCTTGGCGCGGCTGGCCTGCTCCCGCTCATAGTCGGCTCGGGCGGTCTGCAGTCCGGTGGTCGCCAGCGATGCGGCCGCGCGCAGAAAGGCGAGTTGAGGCTCGCTGGGGAAACCAACGTGATCGGAGCCAAACCAGATGTTTCCGCCAAATCTGCCGTAGCCCATGCTCAGCCGCACCACGCGCATCGGCTGGCGCGGCGTGGATAGTTCGTGGACGCGCCCATCCGGCAAGCGCGTCTGTTCCCACCCGCGGGCGGCGGCCTCCCATTCGGCACGTTCGACCGCGTCGATGTACTGCCCATCCAGGCGTAGCACGCAGTGGCTGGGCGCGTCCGGCAGCAGCTTGACGTTGGCCATGGCGAAACGCATCGGCACGATTCGCTCGGCTGCCTCGATCGTTATCTGCAGAATGGTCTGTCCGTCGCGTCCCGCCCATAAGGCAGGCAGCGCCAGCAGCCCCATCAGGTCACGAATGCTCCGGTCTGCGGCGGAGCCGCTTAGACGTCCCGGCGCTGGTGGGTTCATGAAATGACTCGGCATAAACGAGCGTCGTAATCAGCCCGCATGGCCGGTACGTAGCAGCGTCTTGGTTTCCCTGTTGCGCAGCTCCTCGATCATTTCGGATGCGGGGGTATAAAAGGGATTCTCCTGCACGATGCCATTTATCAGCGTCAGCGGATGGGTCCGCAGCAAGTCCATCATCATTGAGCCGCTCAGCTTGGAGATGTCGTAGACGCAAATTGCCGGCTGGCGATTCTCCGATAACACCTCGTTGACCTCGGCCTCATAGGCGAGCAGATCCTTGCCCATGGCTGCGTCGTTGAATGCCCAGTCCATGTTGCCCATTATCCGCACCCGAGGATAACCAGCCTCGGTTGCCTCCTTGCATACGGCACTCAGCGTCGCAAGCATGCGATCCTTCTCGAAGCCTCCGTTTTCATCCAGGTAAACGCCGTGCCAGGATTGCAGTTCGAGCTGGCCACAGGCTTCGCAAGCTTCGGCATCGATCCCGGCATCGATGAGACGGTTTCTATGCTCCGCTAAGGTCGCAGGGTTGAGAATGTGAATGCTCTTCTCGCCCTGGTCGATCGCTTCCTTGAAAAAGGGAATCAGCACGTCGTATTCCTGCTCGCGACTGTCAAAGAAAGCGCAAACATGGAAGTGCTCGATCGGGGTGGCTGCCAATGAAAGCTCGTTCATCATTGATCTCCGAAGTTGAGGCCACCCTATGTAAGCAGCCCAACGAAAGCAGCTGGTGGCAAAGTTCGTCATATTAGCGGCTTAAAACTTAGCCGTACCCGTCTGGTCGGGCTTATTCGCGATGAGCGGTCAATACCCCGGTTGGCCGGCGAAGCCGGCATCTGATGGTAGTTGCCATGGCCAGTCCGTTCAGATTCGACTGGTCGAAGACGTTCGTCGGTTTCGATTGGAACACCGGAACCATCCCCCGCAGCGCCACCTCTGCTGAATACCCGGTGAGCATTCGCCGAAACGAGCCGAGGCGCTGCCGCTTTTGGGGCCTCGAATCATCATGACCGCAGCGAGGATACAAATGAACGCCGACGAACGCATACGTGAACGGGCCCACCAGATCTGGGAAGCCGAAGGCCGACCCGAAGGGCGTGAAGCCGAACATTGGGCAAGAGCTCGCGACGAGATCGAGCCCTTCTACAAGGAAGGCGATCCGCTGGCCGGCAGCGTGGAAAGCAGCGTGGCCATCCCGATGCCGAAGCCGGAAACGGATTGATCGCCCCGTCGAGCCCTTCAAAAAAACCCCTCTTCCCGCGCCGTTGATGAGCCAGTCATCAGCGGGCCGGGGGTGCATCCCACCGCAAACAGCAAGCGAACCTCACCCTTGGATTGCAGCCAGGGGTTGGCGCTGCGGCTGCTGAGCACTACCTTGTGACGACGAACCGACCCTCAAGTAAACGCGCCTATCTGGCCTTGGAAGGAAAGAGAAGTCATGAGTGAGGAAAGCATGCGTCATGTAGAGCACCGTCCGGGTGGAGATGCTGAGTGTCTGCGGCTGGTCGACGGGCCGATCCCCGAGCCGGGTCCGCACGATGTGCTGATACACGTTGGCTACGCCGGGATCAATCGCCCGGATGTGTTTCAGCGCTCCGGCAGCTACCCGCCTCCGCCGGATGCATCACCGCTGCTCGGCCTGGAGATCGCCGGCGAGGTCGTCGCGCTCGGTGCCGAGGTGAGCCGTTGGAAATTGGGTGATCGGGTCTGTGCGCTGACGCCGGGTGGCGGCTACGCCGAATACTGCGTGGCGCCGGCCGAACACTGCCTGCCGGTCCCCGACGGGCTTTCGCTGCTGGAGGCGGCGGCGCTACCGGAAACCTACTTCACGGTGTGGAGCAACGTGTTCGAACGTGGTGGTTTGCAGGCCGGCGAAACCCTATTGGTACATGGCGGTTCCAGCGGTATCGGCCTGACCGCGATCCAGCTGGCCAAGCAGTTCGGTGCCATCGTATTCACCACCGTTGGCAACAGCGAAAAGATTGAGGCTTGCCAACGTGCGGGAGCGGATCGGGTGATCAACTACCACGAGGAGGATTTCGTCGAAGCCGTGGCGCAAGCCACCGACGGAAACGGTGTGAACGTCATCCTCGACATGGTGGGTGGCGATTACATACCTCGTAATGTTCGATCACTCGCGCTGGAGGGGCGGCTGGTGCAGATCGCTTTCCTCAAAGGCAGCCGTGTGGAACTGGACACCTCGCCGATCATGCGCAAGCGCCTGACTTTCACCGGTTCGACCCTGCGTCCGCGCAGCCGCGTGGAGAAGGCAGACATTGCCAAGGCATTGCAGGCGAAGGTCTGGCCGCTGCTGGAGCAGGGGCTGTGCCGCCCAGTGATCCATGCCACCTTCCCGCTGGCCGATGTGGCAGAGGCGCATCGGCTGATGGAAAGCAGCCGGCACATCGGCAAGATCATGCTGAAGGTCGCGCCCTAACCCTTCCGGGCGCGTTATGGGGTTGCCGGGTCGTGAGGGCTTTTTCGAAAGCCTTCACCTAACCGACCATCTTTCGCCGGCGGTCGCGCATAGCAGCCGACAGCCGGTGCGAGCGCTCTAGCTAGGCCCTTGCGGCCCGTTTTGGCGCGTAAACCGGGCGACTTCCGCGAACGGTGTGGGGTGCGCATCCGCACCTCTGAATAGAGCGTCTGTCTCAGGAGAAAGTGCCCTGAGCGGGGTCGATCCCGAAGGCGATGAAGCAAGAACTGGATTTCAAGGCCATATTCGAGGCCTTGCCCGCGCTCAATCTGGTCCTGTCCCCCGATCCGGATTTTATCGTGCTGGCGGCTAGTGACGCCCATCTGCGCGCCATCAACAAGCGCCGCGAGGATTGTGTCGGCCGTTCGATATTCGAGGTGTTCGGCAAGAACCCGGACGAGCACGAAGAGTTTGGCAGCTGTGCTTTGCGTGCCTCGCTGGACCGTGTCCTGCAAACCGGTATTCCCGATCGCATGTCGCTTATCAAGTACGACGTGCCTCGGCCGACGCCCGAGGGCGGTGGCTACGAGGAGCGCTACTGGAGCCCGATCAATCTTCCGGTCTTCGACAGGCAGGGCAGGATGTACTGCATCGTTCACAAGACCGAGGACGTGACCGAGCGCCTGCTCAGCCTGGACGCGTCCAGGCAGCGTATGGACTATCTGGACGAACGCTTTCGCGCAGCGCTGCTGGCCTCCGGAACGGGTACCTTCAACTGGTATCTGCCTGACGACATCCTTCACTTCGATAGCGCCCTGGAACAGATCTTGAGGCGCTCGTTGGGTCAGAAGCTTGATACCGTCGAAGCCTTTTTACAGCAGGTTCATCCCAAGGATCGGCAGCGGATGTGCCAGGCAATGGAGTGCTACGCGGACGGCGAGGATTTCTCGACGGAGTTTCGACTGGCCCGTCCCGGTCCCGAACACTGGTTGGCGTGCAAGGCCAAGGTGTTCCGCAACGCGGCCGGCGAGCCCACACACGTGGCCGGTGCCTGTACCGACATCAGCGCACGCAAGCATGCCGAAGAGGCCTTGCGCATCAGCGAGCATCGTCTGCGGCAGCTCAACGAGAACCTGGAAGCGCGAGTAGCGGCCGAAGTGGCCGAGCACAGCCGCACGGAACAGGCGCTGCGGCAAGCCCAGAAAATGGAGGCCGTGGGGCAACTCACCGGCGGCATCGCCCACGATTTTAACAACCTGCTCACCGGCATCATCGGCAGCCTCGAGCTGATGCAGCGGCGCTACCGCCGCGGCGAGCCGCTGGATGTCGACCGCTACATCGGCGCCGCGGTCAGCTCAGCCCAGCGTGCGGCGGCCCTGACGCAACGGTTGCTGGCCTTCTCCCGTCAGCAGGCGCTGGATCTCAAACCGGTCGACGTCAACCAGATGGTGGCCTCCCTCGAAGATCTGCTTCATCGCACCACGGGCGAAAACATCACCATCGTTACCGACCTCGCCCCCGACTTGCGGCCCGCCTGCATGGATGTCAACCAGCTCGAAAGCGCGGTGCTCAATCTGGTCATCAACGCGCGGGACGCCATGCCCGAAGGCGGCACGATCACCCTCGCGACGCGCAGCTTTCACGAGGATAAACAGCCCGATCCGCAAAAGCGCGTCATGAACGAGGGCGACTACGTTCTTCTGACCATAACCGATACCGGCACAGGCATGACGCCCGAAGTGCTGGCCCGGGCATTCGAGCCTTTCTTCACCACCAAACCCATCGGCCAGGGCACTGGGCTAGGGCTGTCGATGATTTACGGCTTCGCCCGTCAGGCCGGTGGCCATGTGCATATCCAGAGCGCGCCCGGCAAGGGTACCGAAGTCACCCTTTATCTGCCCGCACATCACGAAGTGGCGGCGCCGGTAGGGTCCATCGAGCCCAACGAGCAGGCACCGCTGGCGCTGCAGGGCGAAACCGTATTGGTGGTGGAAGACGATCCCGCCGTGCGCCTGCTGGTGTTGGACGTACTGGACATGCACGGCTATCGCGCGCTGGAAGCGGCCGAGGCCAACGCTGCGGTGAAGATCCTGGAACGCAGCGGATGCATCGACCTGCTGATCTCCGATGTCGGCCTGCCGGGCATGAACGGTCGGCAGCTGGCCGATATCGCCAGGCAGCACCGTCCCGGATTGCCCGTGCTGTTCATCACCGGTTACGCCGAACAGGCCGCCAGCAGCGGCTTCCTCGATGCCGGCATGGACATGGTCAGCAAGCCGTTCTCGATCGACCATCTGGCGACACGGGTGCGCGACATGCTGGCACGCGACGGATAGCGCACCGGATACGATTTTCTGGGCGCAGCGCGCATTGAAAAATCATCTTGCGCCGTTCACAGTCGAAGCGTCGGCAGACATCCTGTTCGAACGGACAACTATCGAGCCAGCCCATGAACGCTCCACGCCGCCCCAGTATCCCCTCCGATAGCGGCGCGCCGGCCGAGGCCAGTCAGCGCTATCACTTCCAGGCCCTCGGCGAGGCGCTGCATGAGCCTGTCGAGCTTGCCGAGGAGTGCGCCCTGGCGATCGCCTACAACGGCATCAGCCAGGCGGTGATGATGGTATCGCCGGCCAACCTCGAGGATTTCGTGGTGGGTTTCAGCCTCGGCAGCGGCATCGTCGACAACGTCAGCGAGATCTACGACATTCACATCAGCGGCACCGGCAGCGGCCGTCAGGCCGACGTCGAAATCGCCAGTCGCGCCTTCTGGAAACTCAAGGAGCAGCGCCGCCAGCTGCCAGGCAACGCCAGCTGCGGACTGTGCGGCGTCGAAGCATTGGACCAGGCATTGCCACAGCTGCCGGTTATGCCGGTCGCGCCCCTGCCGCCGGCGCACTGGCTGCATGACCTGCGCCAGCGCATCGCCGAATTTCAGCCGCTCGGTCAGACATGCGGTGCGATGCACGCCGCGTTGTTCATCGATGCGCAGGGCCATATCTGCCTCGGTCGTGAAGACATCGGCCGGCACAACGCGCTGGACAAGCTGATCGGCGCACTCAGGCGCACCAACCAGGACGTCGCCGCCGGTGTCGCCGTAGTCACCAGCCGCTGCAGCCTGGAACTGATCCACAAGGTGCAACGCGCCGGCATTCCCACTCTGGTCAGTTTCTCGTCCCCCACCGGTCTGGCGGCACGTTGGGCACAGCAGCACAACCTCAACCTGATCCATGTCCCACACCGCAGCCCGCCGCGCGTCTTCAGCCCGGCGGGCGGCTCAGCCGAGGGTCACGCATGAGCCTGCAACCGGAAAAGCCCCGTTATCAACCCTATACCGGCGCTGCCGCGGGCTGGGGTGCGCTGCGCAGCGTTGCCCATTTCTGGCTGGACAGCAAGCAGCCACTGAAAAACCTGCGAGCGTTGCTGAAAACCAACCAGAACGGGGGTTTCGACTGCCCCGGTTGCGCCTGGGGTGACTCCCCGGAAGACGGTGCGGTGAAGTTCTGCGAGAACGGCGCCAAGGCGGTGAACTGGGAAGCGACCAGGCGCCGCGTCGATGCCGCTTTTTTCTCCCGCCACAGCGTCAGCCAGCTGCGTGAGCAGAGCGATTACTGGCTCGAATACCAGGGCCGCCTCACCGAGCCGATGCGCTACGACCCGGGCAGCGATCATTATCGGCCCATCAGTTGGGACGCCGCTTTCGCCCTGATCGCCGAGCATCTGCAGGCGCTGGAAAGCCCCGACCAGGCCGAGTTCTACACCTCGGGCCGCGCCAGCAACGAGGCGGCGTATCTCTACCAGCTGTTCGTCCGCGCTTACGGCAGCAACAATTTCCCCGACTGCTCGAACATGTGCCACGAGGCCAGCGGCGTGGCGCTCGGCAAGAGTATCGGGGTTGGCAAGGGCAGCGTTACTTTCGAGGATTTCGCCCAGGCCGACGCCATCTTCGTGCTCGGCCAGAATCCTGGCACCAACCATCCGCGCATGCTCGAGCCGCTGCGCGAGGCGGTCGCCCGCGGTGCGCAGGTGGTCTGCTTCAATCCGCTGAAGGAGCGTGGCCTGGAACGCTTCCAGCATCCACAGCACGCGTTGGAAATGCTCGCCAACGGTTCCGCGCCGCTGAATACCGCGTTCTTCCGCCCTGCACTGGGCGGCGACATGGCAGCCCTGCGCGGAATCGCCAAGTTTCTGCTGTTCTGGGAGCGTGAAGCCCAGGCCCAGGGCGAACCGTCGGTGTTCGACCATGCCTTCATCCAACAGCACACCAGTGGCATCGAGGCCTATCTGGCGACGCTGGATGCCACCCGTTGGGAAACCATCGAGCAGCAGTCCGACCTCGACCTGGCCCAGCTGGAGCAGGCCGCGCGGATCTACCGCAACGCCGAACGGGTCATCATCTGTTGGGCCATGGGCATCACCCAGCACCGCCATTCGGTCGCCACGATACAGGAAATCACCAACCTGCAGCTGCTGCGCGGCAACCTCGGCAAGCCCGGCGCCGGCGTATGCCCGGTGCGTGGCCATAGCAACGTTCAAGGCGACCGCACCATGGGCATCAACGAGCGGCCACCGGCGGCGCTGCTCGACGCGCTGGAAAAGCGCTTCGGCTTCGTCGTACCTCGCCAGCCCGGGCACAACGTGGTGGAGGCGATCGAGGCGATGCTGGCGGGTCGCTCGAAGGTATTCATCGGCCTGGGCGGCAACTTCGCCCAGGCCACGCCGGACAGCCCCCGCACCCATCAGGCGCTTCAGCAATGCAGGCTGACCGTACAGATCAGCACCAAGCTCAACCGCAGCCACCTCACCGTCGGTCGCGACGCGCTGATCTTGCCGTGCCTCGGCCGCACCGACATCGACCGTCAGGCCAATGGCCCACAGGCGGTTACGGTGGAAGACTCGTTCAGCATGATTCACGCATCCCACGGCCAGCTGCAACCGCTGTCGCCGCTGATGCGTTCGGAGCCGGCGATCATCGCCGGTATCGCCCAGGCCACCCTCGGCAAGCAGCCGGTGGATTGGGGGACGCTGACCGAAGATTACTCGCGCATTCGCCAACTGATTGCCGAGACCATTCCCGGTTTCGCCAATTTCAACCAGCGCCTGCTGGCCCCGGGCGGCTTCCATCTAGACAACCCAGCCGCGGCTCGACGCTGGAACACTGCCAGCGAGCGCGCCAACTTCATCGCCAACCCCTTACCGGAGAGTCTGCTCGACGAAGCGGTGCAAGACAGCGGTGAGCTGCCAGACCTGACCCTGCAAACGCTGCGCTCGCATGACCAGTACAACACCACCGTGTACGGCCTCGACGACCGCTACCGCGGCGTCAAGGGACAGCGGCGGGTGATTTTCGTCAATGCCGCCGATATCCGCCGGCTGGGCTTCGAACCGGGACAGAAGGTGGACATCCAGTCACTATGGAATGACGGTATCGAGCGCAAGGTGGAGGGCTTTACTCTGCTCGCCTTCGATATCCCATCGGGCCAGGCGGCGGCCTATTACCCGGAAACCAACCCCCTGGTACCCCTGACCAGCCACGGCATCGGCAGCTACACGCCGACGTCCAAGTCCGTCGCGATCCGCCTGTGGGCGGCGCAACCGGACACGCTGATCCGCTGATCAAGTAGCGGTAATGGCGGAGCGTCCAAAGTGGTCGGCGAAGTGGTTTACGACCGCTTCGCTTGATCGAAGTTCCCGTTTTAAATCAATTAGTTAAAGAAAGCGAAGCACGTCATACCTTTCATCGGGAATACTTGCGCAAGCCTCTCTCGCCACGTGAGGATCGCGGCGCCATTCATTCAGAGGTTTCGCCATGAAGTATTCCTCGATTCTGCTGTTATCCGCGGGCCTGCTCAGTAGCGCTGCATTTGCCGGAAGCAACACCGAAGCCGCCGTGGGTGGCGCGCTGGGTGGTGCCCTTGGCTCGGTGGTCGGCGAGCACCTAGGCGGCTCGACCGGCGCCGCCATCGGTGCCGGCGTTGGCGGTGCTGCCGGCGGCATGGTCGGTGCCGACAAGCGCAGCCGCACAGAGGCGGCCATCGGCGGCGGCCTCGGTGCAGCGGGTGGTAACGTGATCGGCCAACGTGTCGGCGGCAGCACAGGCGGCCTGATCGGCGCAGCCGTGGGTGGTGGTGCCGGCGGGGCGATCGGCAATGAATATGGCGACGACGATGACGATAGAAGCGACCGCCGTTACCGTGACGACCGCCATTACTACGGTCATCCGGGCAAAGCCAAGGGCCATTACAAGCACAAACACAAATACAAACGTCGCGACTGAGCCCGCCGCCCCGTAGGCCGAAATTTCTCCTGCCAATCAATCGCTACGGCCTGTGGACCGGCCGAACAAGTTCGGCCCTACAGGCAGCGCTACAGCGGCATCGTTTGTAGGGCCGAATTTATTCGGCCACGACCAGCAGTGCTGCCAGCGCCTGACGCAAGCCATTCGGGATCGGCGTCGGCTGGTTGCTGGCGCGGTCCACGAACACATGGACGAAGCGCCCCGCCGCGCAGGCCTGGGACTCACCGGCCTTGAAGATCGCTAACTCATACTGCACCGAACTGTTGCCAAGCTTGCCGACCCGCAGGCCGACTTCCAAGGCATCGGGAAAAGCGATGGAAGCGAAGTAATCGCAGGAGGAGCTGACCACGAAACCTACCACCTCGCCTTCGTGGATATCCAGCCCGCCGCGCTCGATCAGATAGGCGTTTACCGCGCTGTCGAAATAGCTGTAATAGACGACGTTGTTCACGTGGCCGTAGATGTCGTTGTCGTGCCAGCGCGTGCTGATCGAGCGAAACTGGCGATAGTCGCCGCGCAGGTGTCTGGGTTGTTCAGGCATCGAGGCCTCACTCCGGATTCGTGGTGGCGACGCTCAATACGCCGCCTGGTAGATTGCCAAGGCATCGGCCTCGGTAACTTCGCGCGGGTTATTTACCAGCAGACGCTGTTGCTGCATGGCCTCCTTGGCCAGCTGCGGCAACATGTCTTCCGCAACACCGGCATCGCGTAGGCAGTTGGGCAGGCCCATGCGTTCGCAAAGCTGGCTCAGCTCCTCGATCAGCTGATCGGCGAAGGTCGTCGGATCATCGCTGCGCAGCCGCTCGCCGAGCACGATCGGCGCCAGCTCGCCGTAGTGGGTAGTCGCCGCGCTGACGTTGAAGCGCAGCACATGCGGTAGAACCAGTGCGTTGGACAGCCCATGAGGGATGTGGAAATTGCCGCCCAAGGGATAGGCCAGCGCATGCACGGCCGCCACCGGCGCGTTGGCAAACGCCTGGCCGGCCAAGCAGGCGCCGAGCAGCATGGCCTGGCGCGCCTCGCGGTTGCTGCCGTTGTGCACCGCCTCATGCAGGTTGGCCGAGAGCAGGCGCAGCGCTTCGCGCGCCAGCAGGTCGGACATGGGGTTCTTCTTCAGCGCGCTGGTGTAGGCCTCGATGGCATGCACCATGGCGTCGATGCCGGTAGCCGCAGTCACCGCCGGCGGCAGACCGAGGGTGAGGTCGGCATCGAGCAGCGCCAGGTCCGGCAGCAACAGAGGCGAGACCACGCCCATCTTGGTGGTCTCACCGGTGGTGATGATGGCGATCTGAGTGACTTCCGAGCCCGTACCGGCAGTAGTCGGCACCTGGATCAATGGCAGGCGCTGGCCCTTGGCATTACCCACGCCGTAAATATCCTGCAGCGATTGCGCACAGCCCGGGTGCGCCAGCAGCGCCACCAGTTTGGCGACGTCCATCGAGCTGCCACCACCGAAGCCGATGATGAGGTCCGCGCTGACCGATTTAGCCTGCGCTACAGCAGCCAGGACGATGTTTTCCGGCGGGTCGGCCACCACCTGGTCATAAACGGCGATCTGAAGGCCTTCATCGTCGAAGCCCGGCAACACCTCGGCGAGCAGGCCGAAACGAGTGATGCCCGGATCGGTCACCACCAGCACCGAGCGCGCCCCGCGCTCCTTGCAGAGGCTGGCGAGCCGGCGCGACGAGCCCGGCTCGCAGATCAAATGGGCGGTAGTAGCGAAACTGAACGGATGCATGGTGCCTCCTGATTTTCTTATGGTTGGCTTTGGCGAAGACAGACCAAAAGCGCCCTCACT
>DPSI01000235.1:733-1501 GCA_003527165.1 Pseudomonas sp. | reverse complement strand
CTCTCCCGGAGGGAGAGGGGATATTCCGTGCCGCGTCGCATACCGAGCGTAGCCTCCCTCGTCCTGCCTTCCCCTTCAGGAGAATGTTGGCTGAGGGCGCTTGGCACGCCTTTGATCGTGACCAGCAACTACCCAGGCGCTCAGCGCCATTGCCGTCCAGGCTCGGCGAGCTTGTCCTCACGGTGCCGAACACCGGAGCGTAGCCTCCCACATCGTCCTGCCCCTCTCCCCTCCGGTGGAGGCTTGGGGTGAGGGGCGCTCGAAACCCGCTCGATCCTTAATCGCTACACATGGCTTTATGGAGCCCGGACAAACACGTGAAGCCAACATAGACAGGTTTCACCACCTCCCGCCGGACCCGGTCAAAACGCGAAATGACCCTCCGGCAACGCCATCAAACAATCCGCGCCGCCCTCGATCGCCTCGCGGTGTGCGCTAGCTCGCGGCAAAACGCGGCGCACGTAAAAGTCTGCGCTGACCAGCTTGGCCTGATAGAACGCCAGCTCTTCGGTGCCTTGCTCCAGTGCATCCTGTGCCCGGGCGGCCGCTCGCAGCCACAGTCCGGCCAGCAACACATAGGCCGAGTACTGAAGAAAATCCACCGACACCGCGCCGATTTCCTGCGGATCGCGCCCGGTTGCAGCAATGATCTCGGCGGTCAGCTCGCGCCATTCGCCGATGCGCGCCTGTACCTTGCTCGCCATCTCGTGCAGCTGCGGGCGGTCGATCTGGTAGTCGCAAACTTCACTGAATTCCGCCTGCAGCGCC
>DPSI01000235.1:0-478 GCA_003527165.1 Pseudomonas sp. | reverse complement strand
TGCCGTTGGTGCCCTCGTAGAGCTGGGTGATGCGGCTGTCTCGCATCAGCTGCTCCATGCCCCACTCGCGGATGTAGCCGTGGCCGCCGTAGACCTGCACGCCCAGGCTCGCCACCTCCTGGCCCATGTCGGTGAAGAAGGCCTTAACGATGGGAATCAACAGCGCCGCGCGCTTGCCAGCGGCTTTGCGCGCGGCAGCATCCGAATGACCTTGCTCTAGGTCCAGTTCCCGGGCGCAATAGGCCGCCAGCATGCGGCTGCCCTCGATCAGGGTCTTCTGCGTCAGCAGCATGCGTCGTACGTCCGGGTGGACGATGATCGGATCCGCCGGTTTGTCCGGGTACTGCGCGCCGGTCAGCCCACGCGACTGCAGCCGTTCGCGGGCATAGGCGAGCGAGCCCTGATAGGCCTGCTCGGCGATGCCCAGCCCCTGCAGCCCGACCTGGAAGCGCGCGTCATTCATCATGGTGAACATGCA
>DPSI01000391.1 GCA_003527165.1 Pseudomonas sp. | reverse complement strand
AAGAACTAAGCGCTTCGGCATGAAAAAACGTTCACATATTCAGTCGCTTAATGTATAGTTCGATCCGCTTTCAGCAGAGCTGAACGCATCGTCGGGGCGTAGCGCAGCCTGGTAGCGCACTTGCATGGGGTGCAAGGGGTCGAGTGTTCGAATCACTCCGTCCCGACCAAAAACCCCAGAAAATCCAGTCACTTAGCGGTGACTGGATTTTTTTTACCTAGCGATCTTGGAATATCTCGTTTTTACCCCACTTTTTACCCCACTGTGAAGGACGTACCCGAAACCCCGCATCGCCATCCAGCAAGAACACCCTTGCCCATGAAGCACGATGGGGTAAGCACATCCCGGCGAGCTGCTGCATATGAACATCAAGGGCTCGGGTGTTTCCGAAAACCTGGCCATCGCGTGACGGTTGATCGCCGGCAGTGCTCGGACGGTGCCTGCTGGAAGTTCGTTCATGGGACATCGGGTACGTGGGATAGCCTACCGCTCTGTGCTGAAGCCCGATGAATGTTAGCGCTGATGTAAACTGACCCACATGGGCTAATGTCGAGGCCTTGTCTAGGCCGCTCATTTTGAGCCCTTAACAAGCAGTGGATATCAAAGTATGGGCCTGCCAAGGACACAGCATTCGGCAGATCGCCAAGGCGCTGGGCGTGTCCCGCGACGTCGTCCATCGCTACTTCAAGAGCTTTCCGTCCCGCGTCACTCGCGGCGAGAGCCTAAGTCCCTCCACCCATTCCACGATTTCCTACGCGAGCGGGTCAGGCAGGTGCATCCGCTCTGGCTGCCGACCACCGTGCTGGTGCGCGAAATCCGTGAGCGCGGCTACCACAGCGGCGTTTCCTAGCTGCATACTTGGCCGGCTAGGCTCAGATCGACCAGGCCCTTCGACGGCCCGGTGGTGCGTTTCGAGGACCGATCCCGGCAAGCAGATGCACACCGACTTCATGGTATTCCACAGCGCCAAATTATCGCTTTCGGCCTGCGTAACCAGGCTGGGCTACAGCCGGATGATCTATGTCCACTTCGTGCCACATGAGTCGTTCTAGTCGGTGCGCAACTCACTGTTGATGGTCTTTGATTACTTTGCTGATGACACTTGTCGCTTCCTGTCCGGTCTGCTCAAGATGGAGACGGGGCTCTCGTATCCTCTTGTGCCGCCCGTACCGAGGCGCGCACCAAGGGCAAGGTCGAGCGCTTCAATCGCTACCTGCGCGAGGGCTTATACAATTCATTGCACAGCCGGGCGAGCTCCGTGGGTCTGCTGAAGGATTGCGGGACGACCTTCCGAGTGGTCGGCGAAGGGTTGGCCGATGGCCAATGTGCGCGTGCACGTCACGCTCGGTGAGCGTCCGAATGACAGCTGGCGTCGGGGGCGGGGACTGCTAACACTCTCGCCGCGGGCGCTGCGCCAGGAGTGAGCGCCGTTGCTGGACGATTGACCACGGCCCGTACCGCCGTCCTTGCAGCATCGTCTGTCGATCCACGAGTCGATCCGGGAGGCCTGCGCATGAATCTGCGGCACCTCCTCTCAAGCTCGAGCGCGTCGTCGCTCACTGCCTTGTGTTGGCACAGCAGGCAGTAAGAGAGGAGTCATCTCTATTTCCTGAAGCAACCTGCTGCGGAACGAACAGGGCTTTCGGCAGCAACGCAGCCGCGCGTTGAGGCCGACGGCTGCAGCTGCATCGGAACTGCCGATGCCTTGCTTGCGGATCGGCCAACATTGCCAAGCAGTCCCGTCTGTTTGCCCGACAGATCGACCAGCAGCCAGTGGTCATGCTGGTACGCAGGATCCAGAGCAACGGCAGGGGCAGAAAGCCTCGTGAAGACGACCAAGCGCGACTACATGGCGCACATGCCCAAGCCGAATTGAGAAACAGCATTTCGCAATCTGGCGATTGCCTTCGAGCATTCAACGAGCAGCATCCGCATAGCGCCCTCAAATATCGCTTGCCGAAAGAGAATTCAAGCGCTCGGTAGCATCAATTTAGCGGGGAGTTGGTTTCCGGTTTGCTAGGGGTAAGTCCAAAGAGATGATCGAGACTGTCTGGACCTGCCCACCTACCCTTCCGCAGTCATCACGCGCTAGCTGCCGATCAGGTTGCCTAAAGCGGTGGGTATCCCCAGCTGCTGAAGCGCGTTACCCGTCTGCTTGGGCTTAAGGCCGCCAATGGCTGTATCACACTGTGTCATCAGACCCTTGTTGCGGCTCTGCTGACAGCTGGCGTAAACCTGTTGGGCCTGCGCCATACGTTTGCCACGCAGGTGGACCATGATGTCCATTGGTGCCATCATCTGCTCGCCCCAATGTTTCTTGCCGCGGGCCAGGTATCGTTCCGCCTGCTGCAGGCGATCCAGACTCAGCGACAAGCTGATAATTTGGTCATAGCTGGACAGCGAAGCGTACTCCCACTCCTTCTCGGCGACCTGTTCAAGGCTTGCGAGTGCCTGCTTGTGCTGGCCCTGCTGGACTTGCAGCAGGAACTGCAACGTGCGTCCACGCATGCTTCGGTCGCTCGGTCCACGCGCAACATCACGGGCTAGCTTGCGAGCGGTGGCCAGGTCGCCATTTTCCAGCGCCCTGGTGGCGCGGTTGATTTGCACTTGGCTGGCCAGGATGCGCCCTGTCTCACCGCTCAACAGCTGGCGTTGATAGCTCGCCAGGCGAATTTCGCGACGACGCTCACCGCGATATTCGTCAGCAATGTATTTAGCCAGGGCATCCTCGCGCTGGGCCGGCGAAGAATGGGTTCTGCCCAGCCCTTGCCATACGTCCGTGAAGGCGAGCTGCGTCGCGGTGAGGGTACTCTGCACACCCTGGTCAACCAGCCCGCCGATGCCCTTTTGCTGATAGGCGGAGTTGAACAACGCTTGCTGCTGCGCCTGGTAGCGTGCAAGTTGGCTCTGGCGCTCACCTTCGTAATTTTGCAGGCGCTGGATGCCATGTACCGCACCACGCGGCGAGTAGCCGGCTTGGGTAAGTAGATCAACCGAAAGCAGGTCGGCATCGTCTTCCTGGGTGCGCGACCAGCGGCTGTTCCATAAGTTGTCCGATACCGCGTTGAGCAGGGTGCCCGACAGTGAACTTTGCATGATGGTCTTGCCTACGGCGTCCGGATCGCCTAGCACGAGGCGCCGCTTGCCGCCAGTCTTCTCGCTTTCGAGATTGGCTAGAGTCGTGGCGAGGTTAACCGCCGACACCGAGGCGTCCAGCAGCTTTTTTTGTTGATTGAAGAAGCCTTGACGGTTGAGGTGGCCAAGCAACAAATGAGAGGCCTCGTGGCCGAGCATCGCGGCCAGCTCGTCCTCGCTTTCGATGGCCTGCAGTGCGCCCAAGTTAAGGTAGATCACGTTGTCGGCAGTGGCCCGCGCGCCGAAGCTCTCCGAAGCGCTAAAGCGCACCTGTATCGGCGGCACCTCGTGCGGCCACTGCTTGAGCAGACGCTGCAGTACCGCCTCGCAATACGCCTGCAGACCCGGGGCCTGGAAGCTTTCGACCTGAGACATTTGTTCCGACAGGTCGATCTTGCCGAAACCACGTACATCATCGCTTTCGCGGTTGCCGGCCAAGACTTCGATTACACCGTTGTTGAGTAGCGGATTCTCCGTCACCGCGTCCAGCTCCAGAGGCTTGGCGCGAGAGCTGTCGATGAACTTACCCTGAAGCTGCGGGGTGCCGCCCAGTGGCAGCTGCTGGCAACCGCTCAGCCAGACGGCTGCGATTCCAAGACACATGAATTTCCGCATGACAGACTCCCTTACTTTCCGCAGTTTTGCGAATAGCCCATGGTTACGCCTGCCTTGCGGTCCATTGGCATGCTGGTTTCCGCCACCTTGCGGCAATCGAAGGTGACGGTCTTTCCTTTATTGAGCTTCACGTCCAACGGGTCGAGCCAGACCTGGCGGTCGCCTAGTTCTATTGCCAGCAGGTTGCGCTTCTCGTCGAAGGCCACCACCTCCACCTCCGGCTTGGGCAGCTGGTCGCGCGGCAGGTCGCCCTGAAATGCGCCCTCGGCGTCGTATAACGCCACCGACTCGAGGGGGTAGTCGACAATCTTTAGCGGTTCCGCTGCCAGTTCGGCGGCGCAACACAAACAAAAGCCCACTATGGTGAGTTTCAGCATTCCTTTTAT
>DPSI01000201.1:536-3643 GCA_003527165.1 Pseudomonas sp. | reverse complement strand
AGGCCTTGGCCAGGACGGTCTGGCCGTAGGCGAGACCGGCGAGGGTAGCCGTGTCGAAGCTGGAGAAGGGGTGGAAAGGGTTTCGTTTGATATCGCAGCGCGCCATGGCCGCGTTCAGGAAACCGAGATCGAAGCTGCTGTTGTGACCGACGAGAATGGCGCGCTTGCAGCCGGCCGATTTAACCGCCTTGCGCACACTGCGGATGATCTCGCTCAGCGCCTGCGACTCGGGGACGGCCATACGCAGCGGGTGGTCCAGCTTGATGCCGGTGAATTCAAGCGCCGCTGCCTCGATATTGGCCCCGGCGAAGGGTTCGACCCGAAAGAACAGCGTTTCCTGTGGATAGAGCAGACACTGTTCATCCATGCCAATGGTTACGGCGGCGATTTCCAGCAGCGCGTCAGTGGCACAGTTGAAGCCGCCGCACTCGACGTCCACAACCACCGGCAGGAAGCCACGGAAGCGTCTTGCCATGGGCGATCGCGGCTTGCCGGGGAGGTTGCCTTCGAGCTCGTCGTCGAACTGCTCGTCACTCATGCGCTTGTCTCCAACCGCCATTGCAGGGTTTCGCCCGCGCGCAGGGGCACCACGTTATGCCCGCCGAAGGGCAGATGGGCCGGCACGCTCCAGGATTCGCGGACCAGGGTGATCTGCTCGGTGTTGCGCGGCAGACCGTAGAAGTCGGCGCCGAAGTGGCTGGCGAAGGCTTCCAGGCGATCCAGCGCATTGCGCTGTTCGAACGCCTCGGCATAGAGCTCGATCGCCGCATAAGCGGTATAGCAACCGGCGCAACCGCAGGCGTTTTCCTTGGCGTGCTGGGCATGCGGTGCCGAGTCGGTGCCGAGGAAGAACTTCGGGTTGCCACTCGTCGCCGCGTCGAGCAGGGCTTCCTGATGGATGTTGCGCTTGAGGATCGGCAGGCAGAAGAAATGCGGGCGAATGCCGCCAACCAGCATGTGGTTGCGGTTGTAGAGCAGGTGGTGGGCAGTGATCGTCGCACCGACGTTGCTGCCGGCGGCCTCGACGAACTGTACCGCATCGCGGGTGGTGATGTGTTCGAACACCACCTTGAGGCTGGGGAAGCGCTCGGTCACCCGGCTCAGCTGTTCGTCGATGAAGTATTTCTCGCGGTCGAAGATGTCGATTTCAGAGCGCGTCACTTCGCCATGCACCAGCAGCGGCAGACCAACTTCTGCCATGGTTTCCAGCACCGGGAAGATGTTGTCGATGCGGGTCACGCCAGACGCCGAATTAGTGGTGGCGCCGGCGGGATAGAGCTTAGCCGCATGAACATAGCCGCTGGCCTTGGCAGCGCGTATGTCGTCGGGCTGTGTGCCGTCGGTGAGGTAGAGCACCATCAGCGGCTCGAATCCGTTCCTCGCCGGTCGAGCGGCGAGAATTCGTTGGCGGTAAGCCTGAGCTTCCGAGGCGTTGCGAACCGGCGGAACCAGGTTCGGCATGATGATCGCGCGCGCGAACTGGCGTGCGGCGTCCGCCACGGTGTGCGGCAATGCTGCGCCGTCGCGCAGGTGAATGTGCCAGTCGTCGGGGCGCAGTAATGTCAGTCGGTCGGACATGCAGGGTTCCAGGCGGGTAAAACGTGCGGGAATGCTACCGGAAACGCGTAAAAAAATCGCCGCAGGGGGACGTCCGGCCGAAACAAGTGACGACTTCGCCGGCGCGCCGGGTTCAAGTTTTCAGGGTCCGCACCGATACCCAGTTGAATGTCGTTCATCGTGGAGCCTCACGTGCGCTTGCGCCTTCTGATTATCGCCTGCCTGCTGGCCTCTCCGGTCAATGCCCTCACATTCCAGACCCGTCTGGAACGGGTACAGTGGCAGGTGGAAGGCGACCAGTTCGAATGCCGGCTGACGCAGCCGGTGGCCGGCTTCGGTGCAGGGGAATTCGTGCGGCGGGCGGGCGAGCAGGCGATTTTCCGATTGCAGTCCCCCGACCGCTGGCTGGGCAACGGTTCGGCGACCCTGCTTGCAGCGGCCGCGCCCTGGCAGCCAGAACGTAGCGATATCAATCTGGGTGTGGTGTCCGTGGCCGGCGGCAATTTCCCGTTCAACAGCTCGCAACTGCAGGCGGGCCGGCTGCTAAGCGGGCTGCTCGAGGGGCGGAGTCCGGTGGTGCGTCACCACACGCGGCAAGGGGGCGAAGCGTTGGAGGTGCGGTTGCTGCCGGCGCGCTTCGGCAAGGCCTATGAGGCGTTCCGCGCCTGTACGGCGAAGCTGCTGCCGGTGAATTTCGATCAGATTCGTCAGTCGCAGGTCGGATTTCCCTCCGGCGACGTCGCGCTCGATGCCCTTGGCCAAGCCAAGCTCGACATCATTCTGCAGTTTCTCAAGGCCGACCCGAGCGTCAACCGCGTCCAGCTCGACGGCCATTCCGACAACAGCGGTAACCGGTTGACCAATCGTGATCTGTCCCGTCGCCGCGCACTGGCGGTCGAGGAGTACCTGGTCGCCAATGGCGTGCCGAAGGAGCAGATCACGTTGCGCTTTCATGGCGAGCGCTATCCGCTGGTTCCGAACAACGGCGAGGCCAATCGGGCCCAGAACCGGCGGGTGAGCCTGCGCCTGGAGCGCGGCCCAGCGGCCACCACGGTCGCAGCCGAGGGCAGCGCTCCGTCGTCCTGATGCCGAGCGACGCTCGCGCCCCTGTAAAACAAGCGCCGCGACCAGTAGAATCCCCGCTTTCCTTACAATCCCGGGAGTGGATGGCAATGGCCGACGTAAAGAAGGTAGTCCTGGCGTATTCCGGTGGCCTGGACACCTCGGTGATCCTCAAGTGGCTGCAAGACACCTATAACTGCGAAGTGGTGACCTTCACTGCCGATCTCGGGCAGGGCGAGGAAGTCGAGCCCGCTCGTGCCAAGGCCAAGGCCATGGGTGTCGAGGAAATCTACATCGACGACCTGCGCGAAGAGTTCGTTCGCGATTTCGTCTTCCCGATGTTCCGCGCCAACACCGTTTACGAAGGCGAATACCTGTTGGGTACCTCCATTGCCCGCCCATTGATCGCCAAGCGCTTGATCGAGATCGCCAACGAGACCGGCGCCGATGCCATTTCCCACGGCGCCACCGGCAAGGGCAACGACCAG
>DPSI01000201.1:0-346 GCA_003527165.1 Pseudomonas sp. | reverse complement strand
CGGCAAGGGCAACGACCAGGTGCGTTTCGAACTGGGTGCCTATGCGCTGAAGCCGGGCGTCAAAGTCATCGCTCCCTGGCGCGAGTGGGATCTGCTCTCGCGCGAGAAGCTGATGGACTATGCGGCCACGCACGAGATCCCGATCGAGCGTCACGGCAAGAAAAAGTCGCCGTACTCCATGGACGCCAACCTGCTGCACATCTCCTATGAAGGCGGCGTGCTGGAAGACACCTGGACCGAACACGAAGAAGACATGTGGCGCTGGACCCGCTCGCCGGAAACTGCGCCGGACACCCCGACCTATATCGAACTGACCTACCGCAAGGGCGACATCGTCGCCATCGAT
>DPSI01000198.1 GCA_003527165.1 Pseudomonas sp. | reverse complement strand
CGGACCGCAACCTTCTGGCTACCAGAACAACAAAAACAAGGAAACCTGCAATGTCCGTAAAGAAAAAGCTGTCCCGTCTCGCTGGCACCATCGGCGCAACCACACTCCTCAGCGCCACATTCATCAGCAGCAACGCGATGGCCACCGAGAAGATTCGCTGGCAGGTGCCGCTGGCATTCCCGTCCCATCTCGTCGGCCTGACCACACCGGTCAAGCACCTGTCCGAGTCGCTCAAAGCGATTTCCGGCGGTGACATCCAGCTGCGCTACTACGAGCCAGGCGAACTGGTTCCGCCATTCGAGATCATGGACGCGGTGAGCAACGGCAAATACCCGGCCGGCTACACCTGGATCGGTTACGACCAGGGTACGATCCCCGCACTGCCGCTGTATTCCGGTGCGCCATTTAACATGGAGCCGCCGGCCTATCTCGCCTGGTACTACGAGGGCGACGGCAAGAAGCTGCTCGAAGAGATCTACGCCGAGCGCAACATCCATCCGATGCTGTGCAGCATCATCGGCCCGGAAGGCGCCGGGTGGTTCGCCAAGCCGATCGAGAAGCTGGACGACATCGATGGGCTGCGTATTCGCTTTGCCGGCATCGGCGGCAAGGTGCTGGAGAAGCTCGGCGCCTCGGTCACCATGGTGCCGGGCGGGGAGATTTACCAGGCGCTTGAGCGCAAGACCATCGACGCCACCGAGTTCTCGCAGCCGGCGGTAGACAAGATGCTGGGCCTCGATCAGATCATCAAAAACTACATCATGCCGGGCTGGCACCAGACGCTGACCACCTCGCACCTGCTGGTCAACAAAAGCGTATGGGACAAGCTCGAGCCGCAAAGCCGCGCGCTGATCGAAATGGGCTGTGAATCCGCGACGCTCAAGGGTTTCGCCGAAAGCGAGTGGGCACAACCGACCGCCTTGCGTGACTACGGAAAACAAGGCGTGAAGGCTCAGGTGCTGCCCGAAGAAGTGCTGCATGAACTGGAGCGCGTGACCAACGAAGTGCTCGATGAAATCGCCGCCGGGGACGAAACGTTCAACCGCGTCCTGAGCAGCCAGCGCGAGTTCATGCAGCATCACTCCATCTGGCACGGCAAGGGTTACTTGCCGCGTGACTACTACAGATACGAGTAACCGCACGAGCCGAGGGGCCCAGCATCGCTGCGCCCCTTATTCTCAAGCGGGTCCTTGCAAGCCCCAGATTCTGACTTGCAACAGTTTGCCCGTGCTGGATCGCCGAGGTGGTCATGTCCGTTCAACCCGTTTCCCCCAACACTGCGGCGCCCGCCTCCGACGAGGCTGCGCTGCCGCATAATCGACTGTCTTATTGGCTGGACAAGGCTCTGGTCGCCATCGGCGAAGCCAGTGCCTGGATCTGGCTACTGGTGCTGGCGGTGGTGCTGACGAACGTCTTCAGCCGTTTCGTCCTTTCTCGCGGCTCGATCGCGCTGGAGGAGCTGTCTTGGCACCTGTTCGGCGCCGCCTTGATGCTCGCTCTGGCCTACGCCGTGGTCCGTGACGACCACGTACGGGTCGATGTACTGCGCGAGAAATTCACCCTGCGCAGTCAGGCCATCATCGAGTTGCTGGCGATTCTGATCCTCGCGCTACCGGTGGTGCTGCTGATGATCGATGCGCTGATCCCCTTCGCCTACCAGGCCTTTATCTACAACGAGCGCTCGCAGGCGCCAAGCGGCCTGCCGCATCGATTCGTTTTCAAGAGCGTGCTTCCGCTGGGCCTGGCCCTGGTCGCGCTGGCGCTGTTCTCAAGAGCCACGCGCTGCAGCACGCTGCTGCTCAACTTTCCGCGGGCTTTGACGCCCACTTCCGATGACCGCGCCCGCGGTCCGTCGCAGCCCTGATGGAGCAGCCGTAACCATGGGTCTGGAACAAATACTCGTCATCAGCATGTTCGCCAGTTTCATGCTGCTCCTGCTGCTCGGCTTCCCGGTTGCATGGTCCTTGGCCGGCATCGGGCTGCTGTTCGCCGTGCTCGGCCATCTGATGGTCGAGCACTTCGATGCCGATCTCTGGTTCACCTGGGATGGCACCATCGGCGTACTGGACGCGCGTATCTACGGCATCGTTGCCAACGAGCTGATGGTCGCCCTACCGCTGTTCATTTTCATGGGCATCATGCTCGACCGCTCCGGCATCGCCGAACGGCTGATGCACAGCCTGGTGCGGGTGCTAGGCCCGTTGCGCGGCGGCTATGCGGTCACGGTGGTGTTGGTGGGCATCCTGCTCGCGGCCTCGACCGGCATCGTCGGCGCTTCGGTGGCCCTGCTCGGCATGCTTTCCATCGGGCCGATGCTGCAGGCCAAGTACAACAAGAGCTTGGCCGTCGGCACGGCCTGCTCGGTGGGAACTCTGGGCATCTTGATTCCGCCGAGCATCACGCTGGTGCTGATGGCCGATCGCCTCGGCACTTCCGAGGCTTCGGTGGGCAAGCTGTTCATGGGGGCATTGATTCCGGGGATGATGCTGGCGCTGATGTATATCCTTTATATCGTCATCGTATCCTGGCTGAAAAAGGACTTCGCACCAGCTCCAGCCAACCGGCAGAAGCTCGACGGGCGCGCGCTGCTCGATGTGTTCTGGGCCGTGGTGCCGCCCTTCGTGCTCATTCTGGCCGTGCTCGGCTCGATATTCTTTGGCATCGCCACTACCACCGAAGCCTCCGCCGTCGGCGCGTTCGGTGCGGTGTTGATGGCCGCCTGCAGCGGCAGGCTGAACATGACCGTGTTCAAAGAGGCGCTGTACCAGACCAGCCGCACCTCAGCGTTCATCTTCGGTATCTTCATCGGTGCAACGGTGTTTGCCGCCGTGCTGCGCGGCCTGGGTGGTGACGATGTGATTCGCGCCGCGCTCACCGGATTGCCTTTCGGCCAGACCGGCGTGCTGCTCACAGTGTTGCTTATCACTTTCCTGCTGGGCTTCTTCCTTGATTGGGTGGAGATCACTCTGATCATCCTGCCATTGGTGGCACCGGTACTGTTCTCCATGGGCGTCGATCCGCTGTGGTTCGCGATTCTTTTTGCGCTATGCCTGCAGACATCGTTTCTCACGCCGCCGGTAGGCTTCGCACTGTTCTACATCAAGGGCGTCTGCCCACCCGAAGTGACCACCCGTGACGTTTATGTCGGCGTACTTCCGTACATTTTGATTCAGCTGCTTGGCCTGGCATTGGTGTTCTTCTTCGCACCGCTGGCCACCTGGCTGCCCAACGAGGTGTACGGGCTTTAAGTCCGGGCCGGCTGCCTTGCCCCGTGCAGCCGGCACCTTTCATAATCAGCCGAACCCAACCGGACTGCTCTGCACATGGCAATCGCCCGCAATGATCTCGACCACAACGGCCTGACCATCGGCGTCTCCCCAGAGCGCTTCCGCGCCGTGGCGATGCCATTGTTGTTCGACCACCTCAACGCCCAGTGCGAAGGCACCATCGCGGTCAATCGGCAGGCGCGTATCGTCTGGATCAACGATAAATACGCGGAAAAGATCGGCATCAAGGATCCACGCAGCGTTCTTGGCAAAGAGGTCGAGCAGGTACTGCCCGCCAGCCGCCTGCGCGAGGTAGTGGAAAGTGGCCTGCCGAGCATGCTCGACCTGATGGCGTTCGGCGATGAGCATTTCGTCGTTACCCGCATCCCACTGCGGGACGAGGACGGCACCCTGGTTGGAGCCCTGGGCTTCGTGCTGTTCGACCGGGCGCAGCACCTCAAGCCGCTCATGTCCAAGTTCAACATCCTGCAGACGCAGTTGGTCGCTACCCAGAACGAGCTGGCCAAGGCCCGCCGCGCGCGTTACACCATTGCCGGTTTCATCGGCACCAGCCCGGCCGCCAGCGAGGTCAAGCGCCAGGCCCGCCGCGCCGCGCAGCTCGACGCCACGGTACTGATCCGCGGCGAGACAGGCACCGGAAAGGAGCTGCTGGCCCAGGGCATCCATAATCTGTCTCCACGTGCCAATGGCCCTTTCGTCGCGGTGAACGTCGCGGCCATCCCGGAAACGCTGGTCGAAGCCGAACTCTTCGGCACCGCCCCCGGTGCCTTCACCGGCGCAGATCGAAAGGCACGGATCGGCAAGTTCGAAGTGGCCAACGGCGGCACCCTATTCCTCGATGAAATCGGCGATCTGCCTTTGGCGCTGCAGGCCAAGCTGCTTCGGGTGTTGCAAGAGCAGGAGATCGAGCCGCT
>DPSI01000485.1:5990-13030 GCA_003527165.1 Pseudomonas sp. | reverse complement strand
GGCAGCGATGATGCCCGGCTCGGTCAGCCCGAGGTAGCGGCCGGCGAGGATGCGCTGTTTGGCGTGGGCGATGGTTGCGCCCTTCATCGGACCTTTCATTACGCCCGGGCCACAGCCGGTACAGATGTTCAGGTTGCGCAAACCGAGCTCGTGGCCGACCCGCTTGCTGTACTTGTATTCCTCGGTGCTGATCGAGTGGCCGCCCCAACACACCACCATGTTCGGCTCGACGCCAGGGCGCAGGGTGCGGGCGTTGCGCAGCAAATGGAAGACGTAGTCGGTGATGCCTGCGGAACTGCTCAGGTCGATGCGCTGGCTGCCCAGCTCGCTCTCGGTGTAGACGATGTCGCGCAGCGCGCTGAAGAGCATTTCGCGGGTGCTGGCGATCATCTCACCGTCGACGAAAGCATCGGCGGGGGCGTTGAGCAGCTCCAGCCGCACGCCGCGGTCCTGCTGGTGGATACGAACCTCGAAGTCATCGTAGGCCTCGAGGATGGTCTTGGCGTTATCGATGCGCGCGCCAGTGTTGAGGATCGCCAGGGCGCATTGGCGGAAAAGCGTGTAGGTCGTGCCCGAACTGGCTTCGCTCAGCTGTTGCACTTCCCGTTGGGACAGGGTTTCCAGGCTGCCCTTGGGGCTTACCGAGGCATTGATTACATAGCGTGAGGTCATTTGTTCTTTTCCCTGAAAACAATGCCACCGAGCCAGGCAGGTCAGGTGCATCAGGATGGTTAGCGTCCAGGTTGACTGAGGACGCACGATTGCAATGGGATGGACAACGCGATGCCAGCTGTTGGGCGAACGCCTGCGAGCTGAAGCCGGCATCTTACCCTAGTCGCCTTGCGAGCATGGGCGGGACGTCTTGATGCCACAGGCACGAAACGTGCCTCGACTCGTGCAGCCATCGCTGCCATGGACTTCGACCGCAAACGGTACCGTTCGTCCTTCATTCCAAAGGATGATTGCTCTGTGGAGAATTGCTGCCGTTTTTCCCCCAGGCGCCGCGCGCGCCAGGACGCCTAGAACGCGAACGGCAAGGCGCTATGGCAATGCTGGCGAGCAGCGAGCAGGTGGCGAAACTCGTTCGGGTCCTTGATCAGCACGGGTTGGCCGGCGAAGTTCTGCGCGGCGATCAGACGCGAAAGCCAGAAGCGCACGCAGGCCACGCGCAGCAACGGCTTCCACAGCTCGGCCTCGGCCGGGGTGAAGCGGCGCAGGCTGGAATAGGCGGCCAGCAGCGCCTGGCTGCGGTCTTCGTCGAGCTCGCCGTTGGGGTGCGAGCACCAGTCGTTCACCGTGATGGCGATATCGTAAAGCATCGGCCCGGAGCAGGCGTTGTAGAAGTCGATCACGCCGGTCAGGTGGTTGCCTTCGAACAGCGCGTTGTCGCGGAACAGGTCGGCGTGCAGGTTGGCGCGGGGCAGGGCGAGGATCTTCGGTTTCAGCTCGGCGATTTCCGTCAGGCCTTCGCGTAGCAATGACAACTGGTCCTCGGGCAGTGTCATCGCGAGACTGGGGCCTTCTTCCTGCATCCAGTCCAGGCCGCGGTCGCTGCGGCGTTCGATGATCTGCTCGCGGGTCGCCAGGTGCAGGCGCGCCAGCAGCCGACCTACTTCGGCGCAGTGATGCGCGTTGGGCACGGTGACGTGCTTGCCAGGCAGCCGCGGCTGTAGCATCGCAGGCTTCTCCGCCAGGTTGCGCAGTGCTTCGCCGTGCGTGGTGCGCAATGCGTAAGGCACCGGCAGGCGTGCACGGTGCAGCACGTCGAGTAGCTCAATGAAGAACGGCAGGTCCTGAGTCGGGCCGCGCTCGACCAGCGTCAGGACATACTCGCCCTGCTCCAGGCTGACGAAGAAATTGCTGTTCTCGCTGCCTGCGGCGATGCCCTCGAAGTCGCGCAGGCGCCCCAGTTGATAGGGCGCCAGAAAGGCTTCCAGCTCTTCGCGTTGCAGCGGAGTGAATACCGACATGAAATTGCCTTCCGTTACGTCGTCGCTGCGTTACCAGCTGAAGATTTCCCAGGCCGGGATCAGCATATCCGGCTTGTCGGCACGGATGAAGTTGCTGTCGCCATCGGCGCGCACCAGGAAGTACGGCTTGCCGGTCTTGGGAATGACCTTCACAGCATAGAGGAAGCCGTTGACCCGGTATTCCTCGACGGTCCGCTCGCCCTCTTGACGAATGGTCACATCGGGCTCGCCATCGACCGACTCCTGAGCGAAACCGGTCAGCGGCACGAGCGCCAGCAGGCTGGCCAGCATCAGAGGATTGATCGCACGCATGATAACCTTGTCCCTTTGTCGTCAAGTGGTCCGATGCATTCTAGCTGCGGGCCCGCCGAAAAGGTTGATCCTGCTCATGAGCCAAGCGCCTCTCGTTCTGGTGGACGGTTCGTCCTACCTCTATCGCGCCTTTCACGCCCTGCCTCCGCTGACCACCTCCACCGGCAAGCCCACCGGGGCGGTGAAGGGTGTGCTGAACATGCTGCTCGCGCTGCGCCGGCAGTACCCGGACAGCCCGTTTGCGGTGGTCTTCGATGCCAAGGGCCCGACCTTTCGCGACACCCTGTTCGCTGAATACAAGTCCCATCGCCCGCCAATGCCGGATGATCTGCGCAGCCAGGTCGAGCCGCTGCATGCCAGCGTGCGTGCGCTGGGCATGCCGCTGCTGTGCGTCGACGGGGTCGAGGCCGACGATGTCATCGGTACGCTGGCGCGACAATGTGCGGCGCTGGGGCGCGATGTGATCATCTCAACCGGCGACAAGGACATGGCGCAGCTGGTCTGCCCGCACGTCACTCTGGTCAATACCATGACCGGCAGTGTCTATGACATCGAAGGCGTGAGGACTAAATTCGGTGTCGGCCCTGAGCTGATCATCGATTTCCTTGCGCTGATGGGCGACAAGGTCGACAACATTCCCGGCGTGCCGGGCGTCGGCGAGAAGACTGCCTGCGGGCTGCTCAATGGCATCGCCGGTGGACTCAAGGGTCTTTACGACAATCTCGGCCAGGTCTGTGATCTGCCGATCCGCGGCGCGAAGTCGCTGGCCGCCAAGCTCGAGGAGCACCGTGACGCCGCGTTCATGTCCTATGAGCTGGCGACGATCAAGATCGACGTGCCGCTGGATGTGCAGGTTGCCGATTTGATGCCGGGCGAGCCGCATCGCGAGGCGCTGATCGCACTGTACCGGGAGCTGGAATTCAAGAACTGGCTCGACGAGCTGCTGCGCGAGGCCAAGGCTGCGGGCGAGAACTGCGAGGTGCAGCCAGAGAACTGCTCGATCCAGGCCGAGGCCCAGTACAGCACCGTGCTCGACCAGGCCGAGTTCGATGGTTGGATGGCGCGTCTGCAGGCCGCCGACTGCTTCGCCTTCGACACCGAGACCACCAGCCTCGACGCCCAAAAAGCGCAGCTGGTCGGCGTCTCCTTCGCCATCGAGGCGGGCGAGGCGGCGTATGTGCCGCTTTGCCACAGCTACATGGGCGTGCCGCAGCAACTCGACCGCGACGCGGTGCTCGCCGCGCTCAAGCCGTTGCTGGAAGACCCGGGCAAGCTGAAGATCTGCCAGCACGGCAAGTACGACATGAACGTGCTGATGCATTACGGCGTGGAGATGCGCGGCATGTGTTACGACACCATGCTCGAATCCTATGTGCTCGACGCCACGGCCACCCGCCACGATATGGACAGCCTGGCGCTGAAATACCTCGGCCGCGGCACCATCCGCTTCGAGGACATCGCGGGCAAGGGCGCCAAGCAGCTGACTTTCGACCAGATCGCCATCGAGCAGGCGGGTCCCTATGCCGCCGAGGATGCAGACGTCACCCTGCGCCTGCACCAGAACCTGCTGGGCAAGCTGGAAGCCACGCCGTCACTGCTCAAGGTCCTCAACGATATCGAAATGCCGCTGGTGCCGGTGCTGGCGCGCATCGAGCGCAACGGGGCGCTGGTCGACGCGCAGCTGCTCGGCCAGCAGAGCGTCGAACTGGGCGAAAGACTGGTGCAACTCGAGCGCGAAGCCTTCGACATCGCCGGCGAGGAATTCAACCTCGGCTCGCCCAAGCAGCTCTGCGCGATCCTCTATGAAAAGCTCGGCTGCCCGGTGCTGTCGAAGACGGCCGGCGGCCAGCCATCGACCGCCGAGAGCGTGCTGGCCGAGCTGGCCGAGAAGGATTACCCGCTGCCCAAGGTGATCATGCAGCACCGCAGCCTGAGCAAGCTCAAGGGCACCTACACCGACAAGCTGCCGCAACAGATCAACCCGCGCACCGGACGCATCCACACCAGCTATCACCAGGCCGTGACGGCGACCGGGCGGCTGTCCTCCTCGGACCCGAACCTGCAGAACATCCCGATCAGAACGGCCGAGGGGCGGCGTATCCGCCAGGCCTTCGTCGCGGCGCCGGGCTACAAGCTACTGGCCGCGGACTATTCGCAGATCGAGCTGCGCATCATGGCCCACCTGGCCCAGGATGCCGGGCTGTTGCACGCCTTTCAGAACGACTTGGATGTGCATCGCGCCACCGCCGCTGAGGTGTTTGGCGTCGAGCTGGATCAGGTCACCAATGACCAGCGGCGCAGTGCCAAGGCGATCAACTTCGGCCTGATCTACGGCATGAGCGCCTTCGGCCTGGCCAAGCAGATCGACGTCGCCCGCGGCGAGGCGCAGGCCTATATCGACCGCTACTTCACCCGTTACCCCGGTGTCCTTGCCTACATGGAGCGCACTCGCGCCCAGGCGGCCGAGCAGGGCTATGTCGAGACGCTGTTCGGGCGTCGGCTGTACCTGCCGGAGATCAATTCGAAGAACGGTGCCATGCGCAAGGGCGCCGAGCGCACCGCGATCAACGCGCCGATGCAAGGCACTGCGGCGGATATCATCAAGCGCGCCATGATCAGCGTCGACAGCTGGCTCCAGCAAAGCGGGCTGGATGCGCGAGTTATCTTGCAGGTACACGACGAACTGGTGGTCGAGGTGCGCGAAGATCTGGTGGAAGAGGTCCGGCCACGCATCTGCCCTTTGATGAGCCAGGCCGCCGAGCTGGATGTGCCGCTGTTGGTCGAGGCCGGCGTCGGCAGCAACTGGGACGAGGCGCACTGAGTCGCTCGCACTGCAGAAGAGCAGGATCGCATCCTGCGCGCTAGCGCGGCTTGGGCGGTAAACGGAAATATTTTCGTTCCGATTGAACTTCAGGAGCAAACGACCGGTCTGAGGCTACGAAGGGTGTAAAAGCCCTTCGATGCTCCTTGTTGTGTTAAGTGTTGGCAGATCTCTGGACCTCGCCCTAGCGGTCCGGATTTGGACCTCGAACTTCCCCCTCCCCCAACGAAGTTCGAGGTTTTTTTTGCCTGGAAAAACATCGGGCCTGTAGAGCCGAATTCATTCGGCCGCAGATTGCAGAAAGCCGGACAAGTTCGGCCCTACGGCAGCTCCAGCCCACCGCCTGCCTTGTGCAAGGCGCGCAAGTGACCGCCGATCTGCGTCAGGTTGGCCTCCACGTTCTCCAGTTCCAACCGACGTTCATCGCCCAGCAGCAAGCGAACTTCCGCATTCAGCGTCTCGGTAAGCTGCAGCAGCCGCGCCTGGCGCTGGTTGCTTTCCTGCTCCAGACGTTGCCGTTCGCTGGCCTGAGGCAGGCCGTAACCGCTGCCATCGAGCAATTCGGCCGGACGGCTGAGGTAGCCGCTGTTGGCAAGGATGCCCTGTAAGGTGTCGTCGGCCTTGGCCAGGCTCTGGTCGCCGCGTTCGCGGCCGCTCAAATAGCGATTCTTCAATTCTTCCTGGGCCAGCAGCAGATGCCGGCGCAGCGCGGCCTGTTCCACCAGCAGCAGAGCGGCGCTGGCACGCAGGTCGGCTTTGTCGATCCACGGGCGGCGCTGCTCGGCGCTGAGCTCCAGCCATTCCTCGACATCGGTCTGCGGCAGGCCCAGACGCTCGCGAAGCACGGCGAACATGGCCTGGTAGCGGTCGCGGTAGGAGTCGAAGCGATAACCCAGGCGCAGCGCTTCACGCGGGTCGTCGAGCACGCTGGCGTCGGCGACGCCGCGGTTGATAAGAATATCCAGCAGCCCGCTGGGCAATATGCTGTCCAGTGCGGTGAGCTCGGGCCGGGCTGTGCCGCTGCGCAGCAATTTGAGGGTCTCCACCGCGCAGTTATTGGACAGGAAGTAGTAGTCGCCGTCGTAGCTCCAGTGCAGCTCGGCGCTGCGCTCGACCAGCGTCTCGATCTCGCCGCGCTGTAGTTTCAGCGGGATCGAGGCGAGGCTGCGCAGCTCGACTTTGGTGTACTCGTCGATCACCTGACCCAGCGGCAGAACGAACAGACGCGACGGATAGACGCCGGTAAGCCCGTCCCAGCTGGACAGCTGCACGTCGCCGACGAAGGCGCGGAAGGACAGCACCAGATGGTGGTCCAGGTCCAGCCGACAATCCGGCCCGCGCGGACGGCCCGGTGCGCAGATCACCAGGCGCAGCATACTGTGGCCCCAGCGGCTGACCCAGGCGTCGTTGGCCTCGGCGAACAGGTAGTCGACCTCGTAGACGCGCTCTGGATCGAGTTTCACCAGCGGCGTGCGGGCGAAATCGTGCCCGGCGTTGAGGATCGGCAGGCCGCCGTCACACGTCTCTACGCGGGCAGGCTGCCAGTCGAAATGTTCGCGGAAGTAGCGATGCAGCGAAGGGCGCCGGCAGGCGTAGCTGGGGTCGAGGAGAAAGTACTCCAGATTCACCGCGACGAATTCCAGCGGGTTGGTCAGCTCGTAGGCATCGGGGCTGCGCGCAACCTGAGCGTTTTCCGGCTCGCGCTCACCGCGTTGGCCGACGCGCTGGGGCCAGCCGGCCAGATCGAGCAGGCGCGGATCATCGCTGAGGGTGAAGCGGCGCTCGGTCTGGCCGCGGCAGCTGTCCGGCAGCCCCACCAGGCCGAGGCTGCTGGCGCGCTGAGCACAAAAGGCCAGCTGCCGGTGGCTCTCCGGTGACCAGAGGCGGGCACGGTCATAAAGATGCGCGATTTCGTGAATCAGCGTCGCGAGCATTTC
>DPSI01000485.1:1023-5813 GCA_003527165.1 Pseudomonas sp. | reverse complement strand
CGGTGCGTTGAATGGCAGCGCTGCCATCGGTCAGCCCCGGCAGCAGGCGCCGGTTGAGCAGCAATAAATCGCCGCCCGCGCTGCCATAGACGTCGTGGATGAGACTCTTGTGCCAGCGAACGCGCACGTTGCGGTCGAGACGCTCGATCATTCGCGGCGGCAGGGCGGCCATGGCTTCGTCCAGCAACTGCTGACTGGCCGCGCGTTCGGCTGGTTGCAGGTCACCGTTATCCAGCGTAAGGCGCAGGTCGGCCTGACAAAGATTGGCGAGCGCGGTGAGCGCAATCGCTGCCCACCAGGCGCGAGATGATTTCACTGGGCGAGGATGGTTTCGGCCAGTGCCAGATCGCTGGCTTGTCGCGCTTCGGGAAAGGCGCTGCGCAGGCTACCGAGGGCCGCTTCCAGCCGTGCACCACGAATCTCGCCACCGCTGGCAACGAAGCCGGCGGCCTCGTCACGGGCTTCGCTGACGACCTTCATGTCGCTGATGCGACTGGTCACGTCGGACGTGAAGTTGATGCTGCGATCCAGCGCGTTGACCACGATGTTGCTGGTAGCCACCAGCGTCTGCGCCTGAGCGCCGCTGGCGAGGAAGGCCAGTGCGAACGGCACGGCGATCAGCTTGAAGTTCATAGGGGTTCTCGGAAAACGGGATGGGTCATTGGACGAGAATTACCTCGGCCAGTTCAAGGTCGCTCGCCACCCGCTCCGGCTGCTGCTCACGCAGCCAGCGCAGCGCTGCCTCCAGGCGCGCGCCACGGACGTCGCCCTGGCTGGCGACGAAGCTGGCCGCGTCATCGCGCGAATCGAGGATCAGCTTGTTGTCGAACGGGGCGCTTGTCACCTGGCTGGCGACATAGGTGAAGGCGACGGTGCCGCCGGTGAAACTGTCAAATGCCTGGGCGCTGCCGCAGAGGCAGCAGCCGACGAGTGCAAGGTAGAGCGAACGCATGTAAATCCTGAAGCCGAATAATCGGCCGCCAAGGCTAGCGAAACGCCAGCGTCAGGGCCAGCGCTGCGCTCGCTGCAACCCTGTGTCAGAGCGCCAGAATCGCGCCGGCCAGCTGCAGATCGCTGGCTTGCAGCCCCGGGGCCTGGGTGCGGATGTGCTTCAGCGCGGCTTCCAGCTGTGCACCGCGCGCTTCGCCATTGCTGGCGACGAAACGGGCCGCATCGTCGCGGGCATCGAGCACCAGCTTGTCATCGCCCAGGTTCGAGGTGATGTCGGATGTGCCTTCCACGGTATTGACCAACGAGGCGCCGATCGCGTCGATGGTCCCGGTAATGCTCCCGGCCGAGGCGGTTCCGGCTACCAGGCAGGCAGCGGCGGCAACTGACAATAGGTATTTGTTCATAGCGTTTCTCCAGGCTAGATGCGGCTTCCCGCCGATTGCCGCTTTGACCCTCGGGCGGGCAATGCCGTTCAGCTTACGACTCGTCGTCCTCGCCTGGAAAGCGCCACATCAGCGCCAAATGGGTTTGTTCAGCTCGTCCAGGCGCTCACTGCGACTGATACCGACGTCGGCCAACTGACGATCATCGAGCGCGGCCAGCTGGCGCCGGGTGCGCGCGCGCTGCTGCCAAAGGCGCATCAGCTGCAGAGCCCGGCGCAGCGGTGGCAAGCCGATTGTGGATGTCACTCTCTGGGTCAGCACGCGCTCCATGAGCCGCTCCTTCCCGCACTCAACGGGGGTAGGTTATGGGCAGATAGAGTCGCGTACCGGGTTTTTGCGTAACAGTCACAGGGGCTATAAATTGTGCCGGTTCAGTTACGGACATGATCAAACTGTACCGCTGTTGCGGTCGTGAAACTGTTTATCGCAACGGTGGCGGTGCTCCCTCATCTTCGAGCGGACGATGGACTGAGCATCTCGATCGGGCGGATTTCGACATCACGCGTCAGGAAATCCATTCGCCGTTCGTGGAAACTGCGCATATGCGGCAGCGCCTTGTGAACGTCCAAATCCTTCGAGGACTGCCAGACCTCGAAGAAAATAAACAGCGTCGGGTCTTCGGCATCGCGCAGCATGTGGTACTCGATGCAGCCTTCTTCGGCTCGGCTTGCGGCAAGGTAGCGGCTGAACAGGGCTTCGAAGTCGGCGGATTTTTCCGGCCGGGTGTGGGCGTACAGGATGAAGGCACAACGTTCGCTCATGGGTTTGCTCCGTAGGATGACCACACGCAGCCTAAGGCACGAACGAACTGGCGATTCGTGACGTTCAGTCAATTCGTTTTTGCTTGAAGCGCTCTGTTTTGCACGAAATGAAATCGTTAGGATGCTCTCCATTCTCATTTGCTGGATACGATTTCATGAAAAAAGTCCTGCTGCTCAACGGCGGAAAACAGTTCGCCCACTCCGATGGTCGCTACAACGCGACCCTTCACGACACCGCGTTGAGCTTTCTCGACCGTGCCGGCTTCGACGTCAAGCAAACCCAGATTGATGCCGGCTACGATCTGGCCGAGGAAGTCGCCAAGTACATCTGGGCGGACGTAGTCATCTATCAGATGCCCGGCTGGTGGATGGGCGCGCCCTGGACGGTGAAGAAGTACCTCGACGAGGTATTCACCGAAGGCCACGGCAGCCTCTATGCCAACGACGGGCGCACGCGTTCCGATGCCTCGCAGAAATACGGCAGCGGCGGATTGCTGCAGGGCAAGCAGTACATGATTTCGGCGACCTGGAACGCGCCGCAGCAGGCCTTCGACGATCCGACTGACTTCTTCGAAGGCAAGGGCGTCGATGCGGTCTACTTTCCCTTCCACAAGGCCAACGAGTTCCTCGGCATGACGGGACTGCCGACCTTTCTGTGCGTGGACGTGATGAAGCGCCCCTCGATCGAGGCCGACATCCAGCGCTACGAAGCGCATCTGACCCAGGTGTTCGGTCTCTGAGCCTTACGCAAAAAAACAAAACCCCTCGCGGCCGGGCCGGGAGGGGTTCCGATGACGCGCGAGACGGTTACTCCACAGCCTTGACCATATCTTCGACCACCTTCTTGGCATCGCCAAAGACCATCATGGTCTTGTCCATGTAGAACAGCTCGTTGTCCAGACCGGCATAGCCGCTGGCCATGGAGCGCTTGTTGACGATGACCGTCTTGGCCTTGTACGCCTCGAGGATCGGCATGCCGGCGATCGGCGACTTCGGATCGTTCTTCGCCGCCGGATTGACCACGTCGTTAGCGCCAAGCACCAGCACCACGTCGGCCTGGCCGAACTCGGAGTTGATGTCTTCCATCTCGAAGACCTGCTCGTAGGGCACTTCGGCCTCGGCCAGCAGCACGTTCATGTGCCCGGGCATACGGCCGGCGACCGGGTGGATCGCGTACTTCACGGTCACGCCCATGTGCGTCAGCTTCTCGGCCAGTTCCATCAATGCATGCTGCGCACGGGCCACCGCCAGGCCGTAGCCGGGGACGATGATCACGGTGTCGGCGTTCGACAGCAGGAAAGCGGCGTCATCGCTGGAGCCGGATTTGACCGGACGCTGCTCCTTGCTGCCCGCCGCCGGGCCGGCATCCGCGTCGGCACCGAAGCCACCGAGGATCACGTTGAAGAACGAGCGGTTCATCGCCTTGCACATGATGTAGGAGAGGATCGCGCCACTCGAACCGACCAGGGAACCGGCGATGATCAGCATCGAGTTGTTCAGCGAGAAGCCGATACCGGCCGCCGCCCAGCCCGAGTAGCTATTGAGCATCGACACCACCACCGGCATGTCGGCGCCGCCGATGGGGATGATGATCAGCACGCCGATCACGAAGGCCAACGCCACCAGCAGCATGAACGCGGTGAAGTTGCCGCTGAAGGTGTAGATCAGGCCCAGCAGCAGAATCGCCACGCCGACGGCGAGGTTGATTTTGTGCTGGTTGGCGAACACCACCGGCGCGCCCTGGAACAGGCGAAACTTGTATTTACCCGACAGCTTGCCGAAGGCGATCACCGAACCGGAGAAGGTGATGGCGCCGATGGCCGCGCCGAGGAACAGCTCCAGACGGTTACCGGCCGGGATCGGATAGCCGATGGCCTGGACGATGCCCAGCGATTGCGGTTCGAGCACCGCGGCGATGGCGATGAACACCGCGGCCAGGCCGATCATGCTGTGCATAAAGGCGACCAGTTCGGGCATCTTGGTCATCTCGACGCGCTTGGCCATCAGCGTACCGATGCTGCCGCCAACCAGCAGGCCGAGGATGATGAAGCCCAGACCGGTCCAGGGACTGGCGCTCTCGACCAGCTGCGCGCCGAGCTTGAACACCAGAAACACCGTGGTGACCACGGCGATGCCCATGCCGATCATGCCGAACAGGTTGCCGCGGCGCGAGGTGGTCGGGTGTGACAGGCCTTTGAGGGCCTGGATGAAGCTCACCGAGGCGATGAGGTAGAGCAGGGTGATGAGGTTCATGCTCATGGCTTGGACTCCACCTTGGCGCTGCCGGCAACGGCGCGCTCCTTCTTCTTGAACATTTCCAGCATGCGCCGGGTGACCAGGAAGCCACCGAAGACGTTGACCGCGGCCAGGGTCACGGCCAAGGTGCCCATCAGCTTGCCCATCGGCGTGACGGTCAGGGCGGCGGCGAGCATGGCGCCGACGATGACGATCGCCGAGATGGCGTTGGTGACCGCCATCAGCGGGGTGTGCAGCGCGGGGGTGACGTTCCAGACCACGTGGTAGCCGACGTAGATCGCCAGCACGAAGATGATCAGGTTGTAGATGCCATCAGATATCAGGTCCATGTTTCGGGCTCCCTTAACCGTTGGTGCGTACGACCTGGCCGTCGCGGCAC
>DPSI01000485.1:563-810 GCA_003527165.1 Pseudomonas sp. | reverse complement strand
GCGGCGACGATGTCGTCTTCGAGATTGAGCTGGAAGCGGGCTTCGCCATCGATCACCAGCTTGAGGAAGTCCAGCAGGTTGCGCGCGTATAGCGCCGAGGCATCCGCCGGCACGTGGGTCGCCAGGTTGGTGTAGCCCACCAGGGTCACGCCGTGCTTGACCACCACCTGATCGGCTTCGGTCAATGGACAGTTGCCGCCCTGGGAGGCGGCGAGGTCGATCACCACCGAGCCGGGCTTCATCTGCT
>DPSI01000485.1:0-307 GCA_003527165.1 Pseudomonas sp. | reverse complement strand
GGATCAGCGCGGTGGTGATGATGATATCGGCCTGCTTGGCACGTTCATGCACGGCTTGCGCCTGGCGTGCCATCCACGACGCCGGCATCGGCCGAGCATAGCCGCCGACGCCTTCGGCGCACTCACGCTCCTCGTCGGTCTCGCACGGGACGTCGACGAACTTGGCGCCGAGCGATTCGATCTGCTCCTTCACCGCCGGGCGCACATCCGAGGCTTCGATCACCGCGCCCAGGCGCTTGGCCGTGGCGATGGCCTGCAGGCCGGCAACCCCGGCGCCGAGGATCAGCACCCGTGCGGCTTTAACCGT
>DPSI01000425.1 GCA_003527165.1 Pseudomonas sp. | reverse complement strand
CATGCGCGGCTGGATGAACGACGCCAAGTCCTACATTCCGCCAGTCGGCATCGGCGAAGTGATGCGCGCTCTGGGCGTGGGCAAGGTAGTCGCCTCGCAGCATCCCGGTTTTGCCGAAGGTGACTACGTCAACGGCGCGCTTGGCGTGCAGGAGTATTTCCTGGGCGAGCCAAAAGGCTTCTACAAGGTCGATCCGAATCAGGCGCCATTGCCGCGCTACCTTTCCGCGCTAGGCATGACCGGGATGACCGCGTACTTCGGCCTGCTGGCGGTGGGCGAGCCGAAAGCCGGTGAAACCGTGGTGCTCTCCGGCGCTGCCGGTGCGGTGGGCAGCGTTGCCGGGCAGATCGCCAAGATCAAGGGGTGCCGGGTGGTGGGTATTGCTGGCGGCGCGGAAAAATGCCGCTTCCTCACCGAGGAGCTCGGCTTCGATGCGGCCATCGACTACAAGAGCGAAGACGTCGCGGCAGGCCTGAAGCGTGAATGCCCGAAGGGTGTGGACGTCTATTTCGACAACGTCGGCGGCGACCACCTCGAAGCTGTGCTGACGCGGATTACCGTTGGCGCCCGTATCGTGATTTGCGGCGCCATCAGCCAGTACAACAATAAGGAAGCGGTCAAGGGGCCGGCCAACTACCTGTCCCTGCTAGTCAACCGTGCGCGCATGCAGGGCATGGTGGTGATGGATTACGTGTCGCGCTATCCAGAGGCCATGACAGACATGGCGGGCTGGATGCAGAGCGGCCAGCTCAAGAGCAAGGAGGACATTGTCGAGGGCCTGGAAACCTTCCCCGACACGCTGATGAAGCTGTTCACCGGCGGCAACTTCGGCAAGTTGGTACTGAAAGTCAGCTAAACCGCATGGTTTAGAGCCGGTCGACATGGCGACCGGCTTTCAGATCACGCCAACCCTGCTGCTACCGCAGCCAACGCCTGCGCCGGGGTGGCAGCCTGGGCGATCGGACGGCCAATCACCAGGTAATCGGAACCTGCCGTCATCGCCTCGGCAGGGGTGAGAATGCGCCGCTGATCATCCGCTGCGCTCCCCGCGGGACGAATACCCGGCGTCACCAACTGCAGCCCGGGAAATTGTGCCTTCAACGGTCGAGCCTCTTGTGCCGAGCACACCAGGCCGTCCAACCCAGCCTTGGCCGCCAGGCCCGCCAGACGCAGCACCTGCTGCTGCGGCGCGATGTCCAGGCCGATGTCGGCGAGATCCTGCTGCTCCATGCTGGTCAACACGGTCACGCCGATAAGCAACGGTTTCGCGCCGCTCATCTGATCCAGTGTCTCCCGGCACGCCGCCATCATTCGCAGGCCGCCCGAGCAATGCACATTGACCATCCAGACGCCCAGCTCGGCCGCCGCCTTGACCGCCATTGCCGTGGTATTGGGAATGTCATGGAACTTCAAATCGAGAAACACCTCGAAGCCCTTCGCCTGCAGCGCCTCGACCACCTGCGGACCGCAGCGGGTAAACAGTTCCTTGCCGACCTTGACGCGGCAAAGCGCTGGATCCAGCTGCCCGGCCAATACCAGCGCGGCATCACGGGAGGGAAAGTCGAGCGCAACGATGATGGGAGTCTGGCAAGTCATGACGAATCCTCGGCAAATTTCGGCGCGCATTGTCGCAGAAAAAACCATCATCGAGGCGGCGCGCCGTACGCCGTTCGTTGCGCGGCTCAATCACGCAATGGCGCAGCGACGTAGCGTGGCGTAAGGTTGAAAGCAGCCCCGGCACCATCAGGAGATAAACATGCCTTGGTATATCTGGTTATTGCTGGCCCTGGTGCTCGGTACGATCGTCGGCGGGTTGTTGATGCTGCGCGCTGGCGCACGCAAGATTCCGCTGACCGAAGAGCAGAAACAGCGGATTGCCCAGCGCAACGCCGAAGCGGATGCCGAGGACGCGCGCAACAGATAGCCTTCATCGTTACTTGAACAACCGGGCAGGTTCCACCGCAGCAGCACGTCACGCCAGAAAATAACTGACCCACCAGTCAATGATGGCTTTTCGCCTTCACTCAAGTGATCATTCTGCCTTCCTCAAGGAAGCATTAATGCCGTCAGATCGCTCTTCGACTAGCGCCAAAAGTCCCAAGGCCCACACCGCATTCGCGAAGCGGATCCTGCCTGGTATTGCCTGCCTGTTGGCCGCTGCCCTGCTCGCGGCTGCGATCGCCGTCATCCAGTTTGCCCGCACCATCGACCACGACGCGTTGACCCGGGAGCATTTTCTCGCGGGCAAGGCATTCGAGGCGCATATGCGCAGCATGTCTCGCCAGGTCGCTGACAATGCGTATTGGGGGGACGCCTATGCCAACCTGAGCAAACAGGTCAATCTGAGCTGGGCTTATGACCAGGCGAACCTTGGCCCCACATTGCATGACGATTTCGGCTATGACGCAGTCTTGGTGGTCAATGCCGAGGGCGAAACGACTTACTCGGTCATACGCCGAGAGCTGGTACAGGTCGACGCACGTCAGTGGCTCGGCGACGGGTTGGAGATTCTGCTCGCTCAGGCACGTGAAGCAGCCGAAGAGGAGGAAACCGCCGCCGGTCTACTCTTGGCTGAAGGGCACCCAGCCATGGTCACCGCTGCCGTGATGACACCAGGCGACAGCGATATCGAGGAAATGGACGGCCCCGCCTCAATCCTGCTTTTTGTCGATGTGATGGATCCTGACTGGCTGCTCCGCCTGGGTCGGGAATATGCAATCGAAGGTCTGCGTGTCGACACCGGAGCCGCCCATCCGGAGGATGCCTTGCTCACCCTGCGGATGGTCGATGGATCGCCCCAGGCGTTTACCTGGAGCGTATCCCAGCCGGGCCGTTACCTGCTATGGATGACCCTGCCCGTGCTTGCTGCGGTCACCCTTGGACTCGGTCTTCTCGCCTGGTTGCTGCTGCGTCAGGCGCTGAAAACCGTCAGACTCATGGATGCCAACTACCAACGCCTGTCCAGAAGCCGCACGGCATTGGCTGCCAGTGAAGAGCGCTTCCGCGACGTGGCTGAAGCGGCATCCGACTGGATCTGGGAAACCGACCAGAACGCTCGGCTGACTTACCTTTCCAGTCGCTTCGAGGAAATCACCGGTCACGAGCCTGCCGCCTGGATGGGCCGTCCCTTGATCGAGCTGCTGATCAGCGATCACGCGGCGCTACAGGACTGGCTGGTTGCGCCGCACAAAGCACCGCTGCGCTGCAGCTATCAGGCGGCTAACGGCTGCGAGCGGAACTGCCGACTATCCGCTCGCGCAATCTACCGAGGCGACGAGCTATTGGGCTACCGGGGAACCGCAAGCGACATCACCGAGGAGACCCGGGCCCAGGCACGCGTGCAATACCTGTCGCAACACGACGCGCTGACCGGCCTGCCGAATCGCAACCGGCTGCGCGATTATCTGGACGTCAAGCTCGCCTCACTCACCAGCGGAGCCAGGCTGACCGTCCTGTATATCGATCTGGATCGCTTCAAACCGGTGAACGACACACTGGGCCATGGCGCCGGGGACGAAGTGTTGACCGGCGTGGCCAATCGCCTCAAGCAATGCATCAGAGGCGACGACCTGGTTGCCCGTCTGGGCGGCGATGAATTCGTCATGGTGATAAGCCGCCTGCAACACAATGAGGACGTCGAAAAGCTTTGCGCGCGTATTGTCGACGCCATCAGCGAACCCTTCCTCTACGAGGACAAGCAGATCAACATTGGCGCCAGCATCGGCATTGCCATGGCTCCCACCGATACGGTGCAGGCCAGCGAACTCTTGCGTTGCGCGGACATCGCTCTCTACCAGGCCAAAGCCGATGGTCGTGGGACCTGGCGGCTCTATGGCCGCGAAATGGACAACCGATTACTGGAGCGGCGCAGACAGGAAGACGAGCTCCGTCAGGCCATCGCCGAAGGCCAGTTCGAGGTTTATTACCAGCCACGGTATTTCAGCGCAGACATGCGCATCAACGGCGCCGAAGCCTTGCTGCGCTGGCGTCACCCGGCCCGTGGTCTGCTGCTGCCCGAGCATTTCATTCCACTGGCGGAAGAAACCGGACTGATCGTTCCGCTCGGAGAGTGGGTCCTGCGTCAGGCCTGTATCGAAGCCACAGGCTGGGCAAGCGCGCTCATGATCTCGGTTAACCTGTCGCCTCTGCAGCTACGCAGCGATGGGCTGCCCGACATGGTTCAAACCGTTCTGAAAGAAAGCGGACTCCCAGCCAGCCGCCTCGAACTCGAAATAACCGAAACGGCACTGCTTCAGGAGAACCAGCGCACCCTGGACGTACTCACCGAACTGAAAGCAATCGGCGTACGGCTCGCTATGGATGATTTCGGTACCGGCTATTCCTCGCTCA
>DPSI01000277.1 GCA_003527165.1 Pseudomonas sp. | reverse complement strand
GCTTTTTCGCCGGCCGGCTGCCAGGCGGGGTTGCGGTACAGACCATCGTCGTGGCGTTCTTTCTCGCTGCGATCTCCGGGATCATCGGTGGCGAGATCGTTCTGCTAGGCGTACTGGCGCTACCGCAGATGCTGCGTCTGGGCTACGACAAGCGCATTGCTATCGGCGTGGTCTGTGCAGGCGGTTCGCTGGGCACCATGGTGCCGCCGTCGATCGTGCTGATCATTTACGGGCTGATCGCCAGCGTCTCTATCGCCGATTTGTTCAAAGCGGCAATCGTGCCTGCGGTCCTGCTGATGGGCAGCTACATGCTCTACGTGGTGGTGATGTGCATGCGTTATCCGAATATGGGCGGCGCGCATCTCGAAAAGGACACCAGCCTCCCGCGGCTCACGCTCGGTGAAGCCTTCAAGGGCCTGTTTTTTCCGATCGCGATAGCGGGACTGGTGCTCGGCAGCATCTACGGCGGTATCGCATCGGTCACGGAGGCAGCGGCGATGGGCGCGCTGGGCGTGCTGCTGGCGGTGGTGGTGCGCGGTGAGTTCAGCATCAAGCTACTCCAGGAAAGCCTGACCCAGACTCTGGAAACCTGCGGGATGATCGTTTGGATCGGTATTGGCGCGGCCTGTCTGGTCGGGGTTTACAACCTGATGGGCGGCAACCGCTTCGTCTCCTCGGCGATTACGGGCCTGGACGTAGCGCCCTTCGCCATCGTCCTGGTAATGATGCTGATCTTCCTGCTACTGGGCATGTTCCTCGACTGGATCGGTATCGCCATGCTCTGCCTGCCGATCTTCGTGCCCATCGTCGTCGAGCTCGGCTATGACCCGGTGTGGTTCGGCATTCTCTTCGCGGTGAGCATGCAGGTGTCCTACATCTCGCCACCCTTCGGGCCGGCCGCGTTCTACCTCAAGAGTGTGGCGCCGCCCGACATCACCCTGACCGATATCTTCCGTTCGATGGTGCCTTTCATCGTCATCCAGATAGCGGTACTCGGTCTGCTGCTGTACGTCCCGGCCATCTCGACCTGGCTGTTGTAACTCAACCCGAACGTTCAATCTGGCGGGCCCGCGGGCCGGCCGACGAAAACAGGTGTATCGCAATGACTGACAAACGCCCCCTGCGCTCCGCTCAATGGTTTGGCACCACGGACAAGAACGGCTTCATGTATCGCAGCTGGATGAAGAATCAGGGCATCCCGGATCACGAATTTCAGGGCAAGCCGATCATTGGCATCTGCAACACCTGGTCGGAGCTGACGCCCTGCAACGCGCACTTCCGCAAGATCGCCGAGCATGTGAAGAAGGGTGTGCTGGAGGCCGGCGGGTTTCCGGTGGAGTTTCCTGTGTTCTCCAACGGTGAATCGAACCTGCGACCGACCGCCATGCTGACGCGCAACCTGGCCAGCATGGATGTCGAAGAGTCGATTCGCGGCAATCCCATCGATGCGGTGGTGCTGCTTACCGGCTGCGACAAGACCACCCCGGCGTTGCTCATGGGCGCGGCCAGCTGTGACGTGCCAGCCATCGTCGTCACTGGCGGTCCGATGCTCAACGGCAAGCACAACGGCCGCGACATCGGCGCCGGCACTATCGTCTGGCAGATGCACGAAGCCTACAAGGGCGGGCTGATCAGCCTCGACGAGTTTCTATCCGCCGAGGCCGGCATGTCGCGTTCGGCCGGTACCTGCAACACCATGGGCACAGCCTCGACCATGGCCTGCATGGCCGAAGCGCTGGGTACTTCATTGCCCCACAACGCGGCAATTCCGGCAGTGGATTCGCGCCGCTACGTGCTCGCGCATCTCTCCGGCATGCGTATCGTCGAGATGGTCGAAGAAGACCTGCGGCTGTCCAAGGTGCTGACCAAGCAAGCGTTCGAGAATGCCATCCGGGTCAACGCCGCCATCGGCGGTTCGACCAATGCGGTGATCCACCTCAAGGCGATTGCCGGGCGGATTGGTGTCGATCTCGATCTTGATGACTGGACGCGCATCGGCCGGGGCATGCCAACCATTGTCGACCTGCAACCCTCTGGGCGCTTCCTGATGGAAGAGTTCTACTACGCCGGGGGATTGCCCGCCGTGATCCGTCGGCTGGGCGAAAACCAGCAGTTGCCGAACCCCGATGCGCTGACGGTCAATGGCAAGTCGTTGTGGGACAACTGCGCCCTGGCGCCCATCTACGGGCAGGATGAGGTCATTCGCGCACTGGACAATCCGCTGCGCGAGGACGGTGGCATCTGTGTGCTGCGTGGCAATCTGGCGCCCAGCGGTGCGGTGTTGAAACCCTCTGCGGCGACGCCCGAACTGATGAAGCACCGAGGGCGTGCGGTGGTCTTCGAGGATTTTGATGACTACAAGGCGCGCATCGCCGACCCGGAGCTGGACGTCGACGAGACCTGCGTGTTGGTAATGAAAAATTGCGGGCCCAAGGGTTATCCCGGGATGGCGGAAGTGGGCAATATGGGCCTGCCGCCGAAGGTGTTGGCCAAGGGCGTTACCGATATGGTGCGGATATCCGACGCTCGCATGAGCGGCACTGCCTACG
>DPSI01000475.1 GCA_003527165.1 Pseudomonas sp. | reverse complement strand
CAGACCGGCACCGGCAAGACCGCCGGTTTCGCGCTGCCATTGCTGCAGCGCCTGCTCCACGAAGGTCCGCAGGTGGCGAGTAACTCGATTCGGGCGTTGGTATTGGTGCCGACACGCGAGCTGGCCGAGCAGGTCCACGAGAGCTTCCGCGCCTACGGGCAGAATCTGCCGCTGCGCACCTACGCGGTCTATGGCGGGGTCAGTATCAATCCGCAGATGATGGCCCTGCGCAAGGGCATCGACGTACTTGTGGCGACGCCGGGGCGGTTGCTCGATCTGTATCGGCAGAACGCGGTGAAGTTTGGCCAGGTCCAGGCGCTGGTGCTGGACGAAGCCGATCGCATGCTGGATCTCGGCTTCTCCCAGGAGCTCGACGAGCTGTTCAGCGCGCTGCCGAAGAAGCGCCAGACGCTGCTGTTCTCCGCGACCTTCTCCGACGCGATCCGGCAGATGGCCCAGGAGCTGCTGCGCGACCCGCTGTCGATCGAAGTCAGCCCGCGCAATGCTGCCGCTAAGACGGTCAAGCAGTGGCTGGTGCCGGTGGACAAGAAGCGCAAGGGCGAGTTGTTTCTGCATCTGCTGGCGGACCGACGCTGGGGCCAGGTGCTGGTATTCGTCAAGACCCGCAAGGGCGTCGACCAGTTGGTGGACGGGCTGCAGGCGGAGGGCATCGCCAGCGACGCGATCCACGGCGACAAGCCCCAGGCGTCGCGGTTGCGCGCACTGGAGCGCTTCAAGGCGGGCGAGGTGCAGGTGCTGGTAGCGACCGACGTGGCCGCGCGAGGCCTGGATATCCATGATCTGCCGCAGGTGGTCAACTTCGACCTGCCCGTCGTCGCTGAGGATTATGTGCACCGCATCGGCCGCACCGGCCGTGCCGGAGCGACAGGCGAAGCGGTGTCGCTGGTGGCCGCCGACGAGGTCGATCAGCTTGCCGCCATCGAGACGCTGATCCAGCAGGTTCTGCCGCGCCACGACGAGCCGGGGTTCGTCCCGGATCACCGCGTACCCACTACTCAGCCCGGCGGGCAGATCGTCAAGAAGCCGAAGAAACCGAAAAAGCCCAAGGCCGCCGCCGGCAAAGGCCGTATTCATTTGGGCAACTGGTTCGACGAAAGCGAAAAGCCCAACGCCAAGCCGATCCGCAAGGTGCCGAGCCTGGGCGGGGCGAAGCCGGCGAAGAAGCGTTAACGGAAAACGATTGCGCATGCCCCGCCAGCTCGATCAGAAGGCGCGACGGGGCCGTGTTACACGCTCACGAGGTCTGGGTTAGGTGGCGGCGGTCTTTAGGGCGGGTTTCTTTTCGCTGCGATGAACCGATTCGATGGCCTGGCGTAGCCATGATGCCTTCGCTGTTCAGGCCTTCTGGAATAACTGCAAAGGGACAAGAGAGGTGTCTTTTGGCAAGTGCTGATGCAGATGCAGAACTTCACGAACTTAGCCGTCAAAACGTATGGGCCGGATTCAAGCAGCTGACGCCTATTTCGCTGTTCGTTGTCGTGTTTGGTTTGGCCTTTGGCCTGGCTGCGGCGCAGGCGGGGCTGGGTGACTATTCCATCATCCTCATGAGCAGCCTGGTCTTTGCCGGTGCCTCGCAGTTCGCGTCGCTGGAACTCTGGGGAGCGCATGTCCCGCTCGTCCCCCTGATAGTGACCGTATTTGCTGTCAACGCTCGGCATCTGTTGATGGGCGCGACCTTATATCCATGGCTGCGCCACCTGCCGCCGTCGAAGCGCTATGCCGTCATGTTCGTCGTCTCGGATGCCAACTGGGCGATGTCTATGCAGGCGTTCAGTTGCGGTAAGCCTGGCTTGGGCATCCTGTTCGGCGGCGGTCTCGCGCTCTGGACGTTCTGGGTGCTGGGTACCTGGCTCGGCCTTTATTTCGGCAGTGCCATCCATGACCCGGTCAGCCTGGGATTGGACATGGTCATGGGTTGTTTTCTGTTGGCGATGGTCGTCGGCGGGAAGAAAGACCTGCGGATGACCATCATCTGGATCGTCGCCGGCTGTTCATCGATGTTGGCGTACTGGTATCTACCGACCAATAGCCATGTCGTTGCGGGCGCGCTCGCGGGTGGCATCTTGGGCGCCTTGTGGATGGAGAAGCAGAAGTGACTTTGGAAACGGCAGGATCTGGCGCGCTGATCATTATTCTGATCATGGCCGTAGTGACCTTGGCGACCCGCTGGGGCGGTGTGTTCGTCATGTCATTCGTGCCGATCAATCGCAGGACCGAGCAATTCATCAGCGCCATGTCTGGCTCGGTGCTGGTGGCGCTGCTGACACCCATGGCGGTCAATGGTGACAACGGTGCCCGGCTGGCGTTTCTGGTAACGGCCGTGACGATGCTGCTGGTCAAGAAGCCCTTGCCTGCGATCGCGGCCGGGGTGATCGCCGTGGCGCTGTTCAGGCAGTTCTGAGCCTCGGCTCGAATGCCGGCATGTCAGGATTGCCCTTGCAGCTGCGCGGGCCGTCAACTCTCTTGCAGTGTGGGAGCTAGTGATCAGTGGCGATCTATCCTCCTGCAGTAACGCGCCGCCGTGGAATTGTTCTGCCATGTCTGCGCCTTTCGAATGCGAGTGTGCTGTTGTTTGGCATGAGCATGTCCAAGCCAGGGCGAGGAACAATTGACGTTCGTCAAGCCAGGTTTCGCGTTTTGCGAAGCTTTTCGGCTGAGCTGCTCGAGGATAGCGATGATGTCGGACGCCGTTTCTTCGTTGTCAGCGAATAAGCCAAGTGGCGATCCAGCTCGCAGTTATGCTGCCGTCAAGCTTGTTTCCCAAGCGAAGTAGCCGACGTTGCCCCCATCCGGACGCTGGCGCGTGACTTCGTCGCTGGCGAAGGATCGCTTGCCCAATGACGTATTGTGAGTGCGCTAACGACCAGGCTAGCCTGGCTCGTTCACGAAACAGGATTTACCAATGTCAGCCGATACGCCCGTATTCCTGACGCACGTCGGAACAAGGCGCCGACGGTATCCGGTTCGGAGTGATGGCCAATGCTGAGCGTCGTGTTGAGCACTACCTTGGTGTTGGCCTTTTCCGCGCTGGTTGCGCTGTATCCCTCGGCTATCGCACCCGAGATCGCCGGCTCGCTGGGTATTCCGTCCTCGGCCATTGGCTTGCAGGTCAGCCTGGTATTCGGCGGCGCCATGCTGACGTCGCTGGTTGGCGGCCCGCTTACCCGGCGCCTCGGGCCATGCCGCGCCAGCCAGACGGCTTTGCTGCTGTTGGGCTCGGGCGCGGTATTGATGAGCGTTCCGAGCCTGCTGGTGGCGGTGTTCGCGTCGCTGGTGGTCGGGCTGGGCTATGGGATGACCAACCCATCGGCATCGGTACTACTGGTGCGCTTCACCCCAGCCGAGCGTCAGGGGTTCATCTTTTCCATCAAGCAGACGGGGGTTCCGCTCGGCGGAATGCTGGCCGGTGCGCTGGCACCTTCCCTTGCGCTCGGAATAGGCTGGCGGCAAGGACTCTGGCTGCTGGCCGCCTTGGCATTGCTTGCAATCGTGGCGCTTCAATTCAAGCGCCACGGTTGGGACAACCGCCGCGAACCCGGACTGAATTGGTTGCACTCGCCTTTCGACGGCATCCGGGTGGTCTGGACCCATAAGCCGCTGCGCTATCTGGCGCTGGTCACCTGGTGTTTTTCGACCGTTCAGCTGTCGCTCTCCTCCTTTACCGTAGCCATGCTGGTGGAGGACCTGGATGTCAGCCTGATCGCTGCCGGGGCGGTCATGACGATGGTGCAGGCGAGTGGGGTCGCTGGCCGTCTGTGGTGGGGCTGGATCGCCGACCGCATCGGAAATCGCCTGCTGGCGCTCGCGATCATCGCCTGCAGCACATCCCTCGGCA
>DPSI01000461.1:5858-6168 GCA_003527165.1 Pseudomonas sp. | reverse complement strand
GTCTTGCCGGTGCCGGTCTGCGCGGCGGCCATCAGGTCGCGGCCCTTGAGCACCGCCGGAATCGCCTTGGCCTGGACCGGCGTCGGCTGGGTGTAGTCGAGGGATTCGAGAGTGCGCAGCAGCGGATCGATCAGGCCCAGGGAGGCGAAGGTCATGAGATAAAACCGGACGATGGAAACGAAGTGGGAAGTTTACGCGCAAAGTCCGGTCGAATCGCAGCGGCCGAAGGCCCGACAACCGTAGGGCCGAATTTATACGGCCACGTGTTGGCAAACGCCCGAACAAGTTCGGCCCTACGCAAGCAGATACC
>DPSI01000461.1:0-5700 GCA_003527165.1 Pseudomonas sp. | reverse complement strand
AACAGTCCCTAGCGCAGCAGCCAGCCCGCCCTCGATCGCGACATAACATGTAGCGTGGATCAGCCGACTGCGCGGCAAGCCGGGGACACAAATCGCAGCGGTAAAGACCGTAGGGCCGAATTTATTCGGCCATGTGTTGGCAAACGCCCGAACAGGTTCGGCCCTACGCAAGCCGATACCGCGACGGAAACAGTCCCTAGCGCAGCAGCCAGCCCGCCCTCGATCGCCACATAACACGTAGCGTGGATCAGCCGACTGCGCGGCAAGCCGGGGACACAAATCGCAGCGGTAAAGACCGTAGGGCCGAATTTATTCGGCCCTGTGTTGGCAAACGGCCGAACAGGTTCGGTCCTACGCAAGCAGATACCGCGACGGAAACAGTCCCTAGCGCAGCAGCAGCCCGCCCTCGATCGGTACATAACGCGTGGCGGCGCGGATCAGCGACTGCGCGGCAAGCCGGGGGACACAAATCGCAGCGGTAAAGACCGTAGGGCCGAATTTATTCGGCCACGTGTGGCAAACGGCCGAACAAGTTCGGCCCTACGCAAGCCGATACCGCGACGGAAACAGTCCCTAGCGCAGCAGCAACCCGCCCTCGATCGGCACATAACGCGTGGCAGCGCGGATCAGCGACTGCACGGCAAGCCGGGGGACACAAATCGCAGCGGTAAGACCGTAGGGTCGAATTTATTCGGCCACGTGTGGCAAACGCCGAACAAATAGGCCCTACGCAAGCAGATACCGCGACGGAAACAGTCCCTAGCGCAGCAGCAGCCCGCCCTCGATCGGTACATAACGCGTGGCGGCGCGGATCAGTGACTGCGCGGTCAAGCCGGGTACGCCGTAAGCGGTGGCCTCCGCGCCGCCGGCACGCACGCGCTCGAGCAGTAGGTCGAAGTCGCCGTCGCCTGAGGCCAGCGCGACTTCATCGACACGCCCGGCGGCGTCCAGCACGTCGATCGTGATCCCTACATCCCAGTCGCCCTTGGCCGAGCCGTCGCTGCGCTGGATATAAGGCTTGAGCTTCACGGTGAAGCCGAGGTTGCGCAGGATCTGCTGGAACTGCTGCTGCTTCGCGTCGCCCCGGTCGATGGCATAGGCATAGGCTTCGACGATCTTGCCGCGCCCACTGACTTCGGCCCACAGCGCGGCGTAGTTGAAATGGCAACCGTGAGCCTGACGCACCGTGTAGTAGAGATTCTGCACATCGGCAAACAGAGCGATCTTTTTCACACAGCGACCTGGACAGAAAAATGGCTGACCAGTATGGACGGCAATACCGCGCATGTCGCCGGCCGGTTGCTTGGGCTAAAGTGCGCGCCTGTTCTTCGAGAGTTGTGCCAACCGCGATGAATGTGCTGTCCATACTCCGTGACGCCTGGTTCTTCTACTCCCGCAACCTGGTGTCAATTGCGTGCCTCTGCCTGCCGCTGATCGTGCTGGAGAGCTGCGCCAGGCTGGCCGTCGAGCAGCTGTTCGGCAAGGATGCGCTGCCAGCGCAAGAGCTGCTGGTGGGTATGGTCTTCTACCCGCTGTACATCGGCGCACTGATTCTGTTCCTCGACGCCCGTAGCCGCGGCCATGCCCCGCCGCTGCGCGAGGTCTGGGCTCGTGCCCTGCCGCTCTGGCCATCGCTGGCAGTGCTCGCCGGGCTGGGCACCCTGCTAATCATGCTCGGCGCCTCGCTGTTCGTGCTGCCGGGGCTCTGGGTGATGGTCAAGATCGCCTTTGCCGAGTATTTGCTGGTCCTGCGCGGCTTGAGCCCGCTGGCGGCGCTGAAGGAAAGCTTTCGGCAGACCGGCGGTCATTTCCTTCTGGTGCTCGGCTGCATTCTCGCCGTGCTGCTGCCGCTGTGGCTGCTCGAGGCCTGGCTCGCCGCACAACTGTGGGCCGGCGAAACGTCACCGGGACTACTGGCCGTGCTGATCGACAGCGCCGTCGGGCTGGTGCAATTGCTGGCGACCGTAGTGCTGTTCCGCTGTTTTATGCTCTGCAGCGAGCCGGCCATCGACCGCGACGAAGAAAGTTAACAGCCAGGCGGCACATGGCGATCCGCCAGACTAGGCTTGCTGATCATCTGTTCCAGAGGGCTCCGCCATGGCTGACCAGAACCCCAGCATCCTGTCCCACGTATCCCTCGGCAGCAACCGCTTCGAGGAAGCTGCGGCCTTCTACGACCAGGCCCTCGCCGCCCTGGGCTGCAAACGCATCATGGCCCACCCGGGCGCGATCGCTTGGGGACGCGAATACCCCGAGTTCTGGCTGCAAACGCCCATCGATAGCCAGCCGGCCAGTGTCGGCAACGGCACGCACATTGGCTTCTTCGCCGCGGACAAAAACGCGGTAGATGCCTTCCACCGCGCCGCGCTGGCCGCTGGCGCAACGGACGAAGGCGCACCGGGGCCACGGGAAGAGTATGGCGAGCCCTACTATGGCTGTTTCGTGCGCGACCTCGACGGGCATAAGATCGAAGCCGCCTATTGGGATCTGGAACTGATGCAGCAACTCTACGACGGCGCTACGACGGCCTAGCCTGCTGTTGAAAAACGTAGGCGAGGCAGGCAAGACAAGACGCAACGAGCTGCGGGAGTAACAGCCGAAGGCTGGCCCGAAGGGCGAGCGCAGTGAGTCAAAACAGCCGAAGAAGCGGACCAGGGTCGCGTACGAGTTTAGGTAATCAACATGAGCAATCTGACTGGGCTCGCAACCGAGGCTGTTTTTTACGCGGTATCGCCAACGCAGGTAGTTTTTCACGGCCGGCTAGCCTCAGCAGCTTTCGGTGCTCTCATGCCCCGCATGCCAGTCGCCTTCAAACACATGACGAATCTCATGATCCAGGCAATAGGGATAACGGTCCCGCAGGATCTCGACGACACACACCCCATTGGCGCATCGCGACATCCCTAATGCCTGCATGCCTGGCTTGTAGTCGATCTTGTCGACCAGCCTGATGTGAATCAGCGCTTCCTCGCGCGTAATCGGCCTGATTTCCTCACTGGCGCAACCAGCCAATTGCATAATCAGGCCGCAGACAGTAGCAGCCAGCCCCACGCGCAGCGATGAATGCCAGCAGCGCGCTGTTACAGAGGATTGTTCAACGTCCGAGCCTTGACCGACCATATATCGCCCTCATCCATGCTTCTGGAGCGGGCGAAGCGATCGTCATCCTCGAATCCCGCCTAACATAAATACGGACCGAGGCGGTTGTTTAACGTTGCAAGCGAAACGGCAATGCCGATGAACGGTCAAGCCATCAGCCAATTTCGCATTGTGCGATAGCACCGCAATGGGCCAATGCGGGCGTCAAGCGCGGCCCTTCACACCCATGTCGATGATAGCGAGCGGGCGCGGTTGGCCAGTCCAGCGCCGGCATAAACGGCGCCACACAACCGAGGCCGTAACACCCACCCCTACCCCCAGCGTGTTGGCGACCATGTCCGCTAACGAGGCGACGCGATGAGGTTGGTAACCTTGGGCGAGTTCGATCAGCACCGCGCTTACCAGGCACAGCGCAAGAATCCAGCTGATGGTCCATCGCGGTATCGCCAGGCGCATGCTGAACGCCAACGCCGCAAAGCCCAGCAAGTGGTGCAGTTTGTCCTGCTGATCGAACGCCTGCGGCACCGGCTCGGGCCGTAACCCGGCATACAGAATGATTGCCGCTACAACCAGCAACGGCACAAATCGCCAATAACGCATCTAAGCATTGCTCCACAACGACGGGACAGAGCCGCCAACAAGGACCTGCCGCGCTTCTAGCTCGGTGCAAGCGTTAAGTACATGCCGTAATAGCGACACGAAATGGCTCCCATGATTAAAACCCATCAGCAATAAGCGCCAGGCTCAGTAGGCGTTCTTGTTGATAAAACCCTTGAAAACCGTCAGCAGGATAATTTTCACGTCCAGCAACAAGGACCAGTTTTCGATGTACCAGAGATCGCATTCGATGCGTTTATCCAGATCCGTATCGCCGCGCCAACCCTGTATCTGCGCCCAGCCGGTTATGCCCGCCTTCATTAGGTGCTTTTGCATATAACCTGGAATTTCGTGCTTGAACTTGTCTACGAATACGGTGCGTTCAGGGCGCGGGCCGACGATCGACATGTCGCCTTTCAGCACGTTCAGGAATTGCGGCAGCTCGTCCAGGCTGGTACGCCTGATGAATGCGCCGAAGGCGGTGGTTTGCTTTTGTTGTGCCCCGCCCCAGGTCACGCCGTTCTTTTCGGAGTCGACGGGCATAGACCGGAACTTAAGCATTCCGAACGGTTTGCCGCTCCAGCTGACGCGTTCCTGGCGATAGAAAACTGGACCTGGGGACGACAACTTCACGCCAATGGCGACGGCTAGCAATACAGGGGAAATAAGCAGGAGGATCAGCGCAGAAATGACGCGGTCCTCAAGCGCCTTGAAAAAACGCGCACTGCCGGAGATCGGCGAACAGGTCATATCCAAAAGATAAAGATTCGCCACATGGGAAATGTTGTGGTTAATCAGCCGGAAGTCGCGCATGTCAGGCATAAAGCGAACGTTAGCCGCCGTAACACCCAGATCCGCGATGGTTTGCTTGACGCGCTGCCCTTCGGCCAGTGGCAGGCATATCCACACTTCATCGCTTTGTATGTCGTTGACTCTGTTTACGGAATAGGGAAGCCAGCCGAGGTTACGCCCAGCCAGCTCTTTTCCGGAATCCTCACCCATCAGGTAAATAGTGCAGATATCAAACCCAGCGGTTGGCTCGGCCTGCAGATGGCTCGCCGCCGTGGCACAGGAATGAGCATCACCAATAAGCACCACCTGACGGCGGTTGCGGCCATGCATTCGATAACGCTTCAGCAACGGATAGATTGCGGCTCGCGTCGAAAGAGACGTTAGAAACGCGACAGTCAGCGTGGTCACCAGCCAAACCCTGGAAAAAGCCTCTGACAGTCCGCTGAAGAACAGCAAGCTTGTACAAACCAGCCCCACTACAGCGTAGCCCATCATCAACTTGAACAACAGCGGACTGAGTACTCGTCCGCGCCAGGTGTTGTAAACGCCCAGAGCGGGCAGCACGATTGCCAGCAACAGCATCCCGACCGTCGTACCCCAGACGTATAGCGGCGGTAACGTCCACTGTTTCAAATACGCCACGTGGACGACATAGGCTGCAAGTGCGACGGCAGTCACGTCTGTGAGCTGTGCCAATCGGCAGCTCAGCCATCCATATTGATGCGACAGGCTCCTGCCTCGTCTGAATGTCAGTTCCACGATTCCCTCCCAGGAATATTCAAAGCACCTGTTCCCGATTGGAAAACAGGTGTAGCCCCCGCATGGCGAGCAGCCGAATCATTAGTAGTACGAGTTAGAGACGCGGTGAAGCGATCAGGCCCAGCGTTGCGCCAGCCCTTGGTTGTTCTTCAGGATGAGTAACAAAAACAGCGCTTACTTTGGCGAATGCGTTTTGGCGGAAGCCACGAGGCGTAAAAGGCGACGCATTATTTGCCTTCTGCGGCCAGTATTACTAGCTCATCCAATTGCGTAGCCATTCCCTGCGGGTTGCTTGATTGCCAGCGCCAGGTGTCCCGCATCATCGCGTCGAGCCCGCGCTCTGCTTTCCAGCCCAGCTCACGAAAGGCCTTGCTCGGGTCGGCCCAGCATTCGGCGATATCCCCGGCACGACGTGGCGCCACGCTATAAGGAACTGGCTGGCCACTGGAGATC
>DPSI01000466.1:7929-8535 GCA_003527165.1 Pseudomonas sp. | reverse complement strand
TTGCGCAGCGCCAGGCAGCTCAGCTGGCTGCGCACGCCGTCGGACCAGAGCACTTCGAGCATCTTCTGCGCCTTGCGCAGGCGGATTTCCTGGGGTGGCGCAATCAGGGTCTGGGTGGTCATGGGCAATTCCTCAAGCGATCTTGGAAAAAGTGCGTAACAGGCGCGGCGGATACCCGTCCGGCATCATCAGGGCAGGGGTTTCCGGGGCCCTGACAGAGCGGCTCTGGTCTTCTACCGGCCGTGCGCTGCCGATCAGCGCAGCGCTGCCGATTACCAACGCCAGCAGGACACAGCGAAACCAACTCGTCATGACAAGTTCGGGCACAGCTCAGCGCTCCAGAAACTGCAGCTTGTCGCCCTGATCGACCCAGGTATCAGCCTCGGCCAACGGACTGTTGGTCTGGGTGATCACCGGCCAGACTTCGGCCAGCTCGGCGTTGAGCTCGATGAAGTGGCTCTGGTCGGCGGGCAGCGCGTTGTCGGCGAAGATGGCGTCCGCGGGGCATTCCGGTGCGCAGAGGCTGCAATCGATGCAGGTCTCCGGGTTGATCACAAGGAAATTTGGGCCCTCGTGGAAGCAGTCCGCCGGGCAGACTTCGACGCA
>DPSI01000466.1:0-7794 GCA_003527165.1 Pseudomonas sp. | reverse complement strand
CCAGCCCTCTCCCCGGAGGGGAGAGGGGGCGGAAGCTGCGCGGATCCCGGCGGCGGTGCAGGGCGGCTTTTTGGTGGCCGCGTCGAGTCTGTTAAATCGCTCAATGCGCGAACATGTAGGGCGGGCTTTAGCCCGCCGAAGCCGCTCGGCGGCAACATCGATTGGCGGATCACACCGCCTTACAAGTCCCGAACGGTCACGCTGCCGCATCGAGCTTGGACATGGCCCAGCGCGCCAGCTTGCGGACGTCCGGGTCCGGGTCGTCCATGGCGGCCTCGACGAAGGGCCGGCCATCGTGATGACCGATCGTTCCCAGCGCGCCGATGGCGGCCTTGCGCAGGTTGCTCATCGGGTCGCGAGCACAGACGCCGAGCGCCGGGATGGCGCCGACGGAGCCGAGCTTGCCGAGTGAATCCACGGCTTTTTCACGGACCTGCCAGAAGCTGTCATGCGTGGCCTCGACCAGCGGCTGCAGCGCCGCCTGATAATTGAGTTTGCCGATGCTCACGGCGGCCTCGACGCGAACCTGCCAGTGCGCGTCGTGCAGCAGCCCCACCAGCGTCGGGCCGACCTGTTCGGGCGTGGCGTACACCAGGGCGCCGGTGGCGGCGCGGCGCACTTCGGCGTCCTCGTCGTGCTGGGCAGTTTCCATCAGCGCCGGCAGGTTTTCGGCCTGCTTCAGCCAGCCGAGCACTGCCACCGCCTCGCGGCGCACACCGGCATCGGCTGCCTGCATGCGCTGCAGCGCCGGGACCTGGGCGGCCGGATTGCGCAGCGGTTTCACCGCGCGCAGGATGCCGGCCACCACGAAGGGGTCGTCGGTGCCTTCCAGCGCTTCGAGCAGCGGCATGGCGGCGGCTGGATCCTTCAGATCAGCCAGCGCATGGGCGGCGGCGTTGCGCACCACCTCGTTGCTGTCTTGCAGGGCCGCGATCAGCGCGTCGGCGATGTCCACCGCATCGAACTCGTCGACCACCTTGGCGGCCTCCTGGCGCACCGCGGGGTCTTCGTCGTTGAGCGCCAGGATCAGCAGCTCGGCGGCTTCCGGCTCGGCGCAGTCGACCAGTTCGAGCACCGCTACGCGGCGGATTCCGGGGTCTTCGGACGCCAGGTTTTCGGCAATTTCCTGCAGCATGGGGTCGTCATAGGTCTTCATCAGCGGCTCCTCAGCGCAGCAGGTAGGGGATGTTCACCTTTACGGCATCGGTCGGGCAGTCGGTCTCGCAGGGCATGCAGTACCAGCATTCGTCGTATTTCATGTGCGCCTTGCCGGTGTCCGGGTTGATCCACAGGACATCCAGCGGGCAGACGTCGATACAGACGCGGCAGCCCTTTTCGGCAATGCATTTCTCTTCGTCGACGACGACCGGGACGGCGGCGCGATGGGTGGCTACGGGCATGGTTGATCTCCTCGGTTCCAGTCGAGCGGGCACTTGGCGACCCGCTTCGCTGTAGGGCGAATTCATTCGCCCCGTTTGGCATCAGGTTTGGCCGAATAAATTCGGCCCTACGGGTCAGGCGTTCGCGGCGCGCTTCACCCGCAGCTTGCTGTAGGCATCTTTCTCTTCGCCCAGCGGGACGACGTAGTCGGCGACCGGGCGCTTGCCGTGGGCCATCTGGCCATTGGCGTCCTTGAACAGGCGGCTGTGGTAGAACCACTCGGCGTTGTCCTGCTCGGGGAAATCGACGCGGTAGTGGTACAGGCCCCAGCGCGATTCGGTGCGATACAGCGAGGCGCGCGCGGCCATCTCGGCGCAATCGATGATCGACTGCACCTCCAGCGCTCGGAGCAGTTCGTGGGGATCGGCGGCGGCGAGTTTCGGCACGTCTTCACGTACGGCGAGAATGCGTTCGAGGCCGATCTCCATCTTCTTTGTCACTTTCGGGGGCTGCAGGTAGTCGTTCACCAGGCGGCGCACCTTGTATTCCATCTGCTCCGGCGGAATGCCGTCGGTGACCAGGAGCGGCGCCTGGATGCGGGCCAGCTCGGCGGCAATGAAGGCTTCGTCGAGTACGGGCTCGTCGCGCTCCTTGACGAAGGCGGCGGCGCTTTCACCGCAGATCTGCCCGTAGACGAAGGCGCCGAGCATGTAGTTGTGCGCCACCGAGGCCATGTCGCCGGCGCCGTAGAGGCCGGGCACGGTGGTGGCACCGGTCTCGTCTGTCCACACGCCGGAGGCCGAATGCCCGGAGCAGAAGCCGATCTCGGAGATGTGCATCTCGACCATGCGCTGGCGATAGTCGACCTGGCGGCCTTCGTGGAAACGCCCGCGGGTCGGCCGCTCGTTGGTGTGCAGGACGGTCTCGATTTCCTGGATGGTTTCCTCTGCCAGGTGATCGAGCTTGAGGAACACGGGGCCGGTGCCCGATTCCAGCTCCTTGAAGAACTCCAGCATCATCTGCCCGGACCAGTAGTCGCATTCGATGAAGCGCTCGCCGTAGGCGTTGGCGGTGAAGCCGCCCAGCGGGCCGGTGACGTAGGCGCAGGCCGGGCCGTTGTAGTCCTTGAGCAGCGGGTTGACCTGGAAGCACTCCAGGTTCACCAGATCGGCGCCGACGTGATAGGCCATGGCGTGGCCATCACCGCAGTTGGCCGGGTTTTCGTAGGTGCCGAACAGGTAGCCGGAATTCGGCAGGCCGATGCGCCCGGCGGCGCCGGTGGCCATGATCACCGCCTTGGCGCGGATGATGATCGGCTCGGCGGTGCGGGTGTTCACCCCGATCATGCCGGCGATGTTGCCGTCCGGGTCCTTGAGCAGGCGGGTGGCCTGGAAGCGGTTCTCGATCTCCACCCGCACACGGCGCAGGCGGCGGTAGAGGATTTTCTTGACGTTGTGCCCTTCGGGCATCGGCAGCACGTAGGTGCCCAGATGATGCACCTTCTTCATGTCGTAGTCGCCGGTCTCGTCCTTCTGGAAATGCACACCCCAGGAGTCGAGCTTCTCGATCATCGAAAAGGAACGCTGGGCATAGGCCATCAGCGCCGGCTGATGGACGATGCCGTCGTTGGCGATGGTGATTTCCTTGACGTACTGCTCGGGCGTGGCGTGGCCGGGGACCACGGCGTTGTTGAGCCCGTCCATGCCCATGGAGATGGCGCCGGAGCGCTTGACGTTGGCCTTTTCCAGCAGGATGACCTTGAGGTTCGGGTCCTGTTCCTTGACGGTCACGGCGGCCATGGGGCCGGCGGTGCCGCCGCCGATGACCAGCACGTCGGTGTCGATGACTGGGATGCCGTTGATAGTGGTCATGTTGCCTCCTATTTCCGATCCACTCGGAACTGGTATTTGAATGCGTCGCCGCGGTAGCAGAGGTATTCGAAGTCGATGGGGCGGCCGGCGCGGTCGTGGGTCAGCCGCTCGACGCGCAGGATGGGTTCACCGGGCTTGAGGGCCAGGTAGTGCTGGTGTTCCTCGTCCGCCAGGGTGGCGTCGAGGCTGATGTCGGCGCGCCCGAGGGCGATACCGAAGGCGTTCTCGAGCATCGGGAAGATGTCGCCGGACAGGTCCAGGCCGAACAGCCGCCGGCCGATGTCGAGGGGGAAGTAACTGTTCTCGACGCAGACGGCTTCGCGGTTGAGATAGCGCACGCGCTTGACCTCGACCACCTCTTCGCCGACCAACAGATGCAGCGCGGCGACCACGGCCTTGGGCGGCTTGCGCTCCTGAATCGACAGCAGCCGCGCGGTGGCTTCATAGCCCTGGGCAGCCATGGCCTCGCCGAAACCCTGCAGGCGCTGCACGTTCTGCACAGCCTTGGGCTTGCTGACGTAGGTGCCCTTGCCTTGTGCGCTGAACACCAGCCCTTCGTTGTGCAGGTCGCGCAGCGCCTGGCGAATGGTGATGCGGCTGACACCAAAGGCGTTCATCAGCTCGTTTTCCGAGGGCAGGCGCTCATGCACGACGTAGCTGCCTTCGAGAATCTTGCGCCGCAGGTCGTCGCGAATCTGCACGTACAGCGGCAGTGGCGACTGGCCGGGGGCGAGTGACTGGGTGCCTTTCATTGGAATCGCTCCAGCCTGTCATGACAGGTCATGTCGAGCGTGGGTGCGGAAATGCGTGCGTTGGCCATGGCTCAGCCTCCGTTCTGCTGTTGAAAGGCGCGCAGGGTTTCCTGCCGGATCAGATCCAGGCACTGGCGCTTGTAGTCCATGAACGCGGCGCTGGTAAGCAGGCTCTGCTCGCGCGGACGGGGCAGGCTGACCTTGATGTCGGCGATGATCCGGCCGGGGCTGGCGCTCATCACCACGATGCGGTCGGAGAGGAACACCGCCTCGTCGATGTCGTGCGTGACGAACACCACGGTGTTTTTGAATTCGCGCCAGATCTCCAGCAGGTTCTCCTGCATCATGATTCGCGTCTGCGCGTCCAGCGCACCGAAGGGTTCGTCCATCAGCAGCACGCTGGGGTAGTTGGCCAGCGCGCGGGCAATGCCGACGCGCTGCTGCATGCCGCCGGACAGCGTGCCGGGATAGGCATCCTCGAACGCCGCCAGGCCGACCAGCGAAAGAAAGGTGCGCGCCACGCTGCAGGCCTCGTTACGCGACGCGCCGGCCATCAGCGGGCCAAAGGCGACGTTGTCGCGCACGGTTTTCCAGGGAAACAGCGAGTGTTGCTGGAACACCATGCCGCGGTCCGGACTGGGCGCATCGACCCGTTTGCCGTCGATGCGGAGCTCACCGCGGGTCGGGTTGACGAAGCCGGCCATGGCATTGAGCAGGGTCGACTTGCCGCAGCCGGACGGGCCGAGCAGGCAGACGAACTCGCCGGGACGAATCTCCAGTTGCGCGTCCTGCACCGCGGCGCGCTTGCCACCCTGGTAGTCGAATTCGATGTGCAGGTTGCGCACGCTGATATGTCCGCGGCCGTCACCCTTGGCGTTGGCCTTCGCCCGCAGCCGGCTGTGGTCGAGCACGGCGAGGCGGTTGTCCTGTACGGCGCTGTTCATGGCCGACCTCCTTTGGCCTGCCAGTGCAGCAGCGGCGCGCAGGCCTTGCGCACGAGCAGGGTGCAGAGGGTGCCGAGGCCGCCGATGGTCAGCATGCCGATGATGATTTCCGGGTACTTGACCAGGGTGTAGGAGGTCCAGGTGAAGTAGCCGATGCCGTACTGGCCGCTGATGATTTCGCCTGCCAGCAGCGAGAACCAGGCGACGCCCATGCCGATCGCCAGGCCGGCAACGATGCTCGGCATGGCGCCAGGGATCACCACGTGCCAGAGAATGGCTTTCTTGCTGGCGCCGAGGCTGCGAGCGGCGCGGACCAGCACGTCGGGCGTCTGCTCGACGCCGTGCACGGTATTCAGCACGATGGGAAAGAAGGCGCCGAGAAAGGTGATGAAGACGATGCTCGACTGTTCCGTTGGCAGCATCAGAATCGCCAGCGGAATCCAGGCCACTGCCGGAATCGGCCGGAACAGCTCGATGTACGGCAGGATGATGTCCTCAGCCCAGCGCGAGCGGCCCATCATCACGCCGGTGAGCACGCCCAACACCACGGCGTAAGCGTAGGCAATGGCGATCCGTTCCATGCTGTGGACGATGTGCAGGTAGAACTCCGAGCTGGACAGCTGAGTCACCAGTGCCTCACCTACCAGCAGCGGCGTCGGCACGTTCTCGAAGTTGATGAAGAAGTTGAAACCGCTGCTGGCGGCGAGATGCCAGACCACCAGCGCCATCAGCAGCGCGGCGATGCGCACCAGATAGCGACCGGTCATATTGGGTAGGCGCCGGCGTGGCAGGCCAGCGGCGGATGCGCTCGGTGCAGTGGACGGGCTGGGCACTGCTGCTGCAACTTCCAGCGCAGGTGCCGCTACCGCTGTCGGCACCGCCGTGGCTGAATCGAACACGGGGTTCGGCTTGACACTCATGGCTACGCTCCTCGGCTCAGGTTTAATGTGCGCTCTGCGGCGCATACGAGCGGATCAGGGCAACATCGCGACCGGGTGCGCGGCGCTCAGCTGTACGCCGCCGCTTTCGGCGATATGCCGCTCGGAGTCGCTTTTCTTCATGAAGGCGAGCACCTCACCGCTCGGGTCCTTGATCAGGTAGGCGGACTTGCCGAACAGCTTCAGCCCGGTGAGGTTGTCGTAGACGTAGCTGGCGTTGATGGCGGTGCCGCCGGCCTTGGCCGCTTCTTCGGCGGCGAGCATCGCAGCGGTGCTGTCGTAGGCGACGATCCCCTTGTCGGCGAACCAGATTTCCGCGGGCTTGCGGCCAGGCGCCCGTGGGGTGGGGCTGACCACGCTCTGCACCATGGCGTCGTAGTCGAGATTCGACGCGGCGTAGGCCGTCTTCAGGTAGCTGTCATCGATCCAGGTGGCGAAATCGAGGTCGGGGATGCCCATTTCCTTCTGTAGCAGGGCATGGTCGTACTTCATCGCCTCGATCCATTGCGGCTTGATGCTCGCTTCCATGGTCGAGATGCCGCCGTCGCTGAAGTAGAGGTAGAGCACTTCCTTGTCGACACCGGTCCACTCGGCCACCTGGCTGGCGGCGCGCATCGGGTCTTCGCTGATCCACTTCTGCGCGGCGAGCGTGGCCTTGAGCACGCCTTCGACGACTTCGGGATATTTCTGCGCGAAGGCGTCACGGACCACGATGCCATGGAAGGTGGGAATGCCGGCCTCGCTGCCGTCGTAGATCTTCCGGCCGGTGCCGCGGAATTCCATTATTTCCGACCAGGGACAGAAATCGGCATGGGCGTCGATCTTGCCCGCGGCGATGTTGGCCGCGCCCACCGGCGGCGCCTGATTGACCAGAGTGACCTTGTCCGACAGGCCGGCATCGCGCAGCACCTTGAGCGTCATGCCCCAGGCGGCACTGCCGACCGGCGTCGAGAGGGTCTTGCCAGCCAGATCCTGCAGGCTCTGCACGGAGGACGCGGCCGGCACCACGATGCCGTTGCCGGTGCCCTTGAGGTTGTAGCCGGTCACCGCGATGAAGCGCGTCTGTTGCTTGCCGGTTTCCTGGAACTTGGCGCCGTTGACGATCAGCGGGTAGTCGCCCATCACGCCGAAGTCGAGCTTGCCGGCGAGCATCTGGTTGGTGATCGGCGGGCCCGAATCGTAGTCGCGGAATTCGATCCGGTAGTCGGCATCCTGGTATTTGCCGGTCCTGGGCAAATGCTCGTCCAGCAGGCCGAGCTTTTCCAGCACGATGCCGCCGGACACGGTGTTGGTGACCATGCTCTGATGGCCGATTCCGATACGGATGGTTTCCGCGGCGGCCGGACCGCCGAAGGCCATGAGCGATCCGAGAAACGAGGTTGCAAGCAGGCTATTCCGGTTGTTCATTGTCATCACCTTGGCGGTTGAGCAACTTGTACTAACAGGGCATAACGCCTGTGTTTGAAGGTGCACCGGATGTGCCAGAACGCGGTTGATTCAGCCTATCTCGCTGTTTTCTAGATCGTTTCGCCAGGATTATTGACTGCCTGGTCAGCACGGGCGCGAGAGGCTTCGCGCTCGCCATTGGTGCGCGGCCAGCGCAGCCGTTCCATCGCGGCGCAATGAGGGAGGGCAGGGGTAGAACAAGTGGAACAAGTCGGGGAAAGCACTGCTGCCGAGGCGGAGTCGCCACTGCAGGTCGGGGGGGTGAAAAGGGGTAACGGCGATATCCGACGAGCGGCCTGCTGGGCGTCGGGCAGTCCGCGAAATCATTCATGATCCGTAGTAAATAGCCTGCCCTTTCGCATTCAGAGCAGCACCGGCCCCATGTCCACCCTTACTGAACTGGCGCAGCAGATCGCGGCGTTGTATCCCCTGCAAGACAAAACCGCCGGCAAGCGTTACCGCA
>DPSI01000465.1 GCA_003527165.1 Pseudomonas sp. | reverse complement strand
CTCTTCCGATCTGATGAGGATGATGTCGTCTTCGCCCTCGTCCTCGGCGATCAGCTCCGGGGCGGGCAGCGGCAGGTCGCTGCTGTGCAGGCTGGCGGCCAGATCGCGGTCCTGCTGCACCGACACGCAGACGTCGAGGAAACGGTGCATCGGCGGCAGGAAGCGGTAGACGCCGTTGCTGTCCTCGGCGAAGCCCAGCTGCGTCAGGCGTCGGATAACCTTTTCTTCCAGCTCGTCCTGGGTCGTCACCTCGGCCTGCAGGAACAAGTCGCGGTATTTATCCAGCAGCGCTGGCAGTTCGTCGCGGCCTAGGGTACCGCCGTCGAGTACCGCGAGCGGGTCGCGGCCTTGGTCGGCGAGATGCTCGACCAGGATGAAGGTGAACAACGCCAGGCGCTGCGCCGTTTTGTTGACCTGCGCCCCCATCTGCTCGGGAACGAAGTAATAGAACCCACGCGGGTCGCAGACCAGTTCGAAGCCGAGCGCCTTGAATAGCGCGCGGTACTGGTCCTGCATATTGGACAGCTGGGCGTAGCATTCCGGCTCGCTGCGAGAAAGGTGATAACCCTTGAACAGCTCGCGGAAGATCGGCGCCAGCTGGGTCATTTCCTTGAGGTCGATATTCATATAGGTCGCTCACAGGCAATCGTAGGGTGGAAAACGGCAATGCCTTTTCCCCCTGGGCGTTCGGACGGGTGACTGGTGGACAAGCTTCCCGTTGTCGACTTTACGTAGGGTTCACGCATTGGCATTGGTCAGCAATGCGAAGGAGCTGAGACTGACCTGATGCTCGCGCGTCAGGTACTCGCGCCGCTCCAGGCGGTCGCGTTGGAAGCGCGCATCGCGGGACAATCGGGAAAACCAGTAGAGCAGCTCATCGGTCGCGCCTTCCGGCTCCTGCTCCAACAACCACTGCATCAGGTCAGGCAGCGGTAGCGCCTGCTCACAGCGATCGAGCATTTCACGCGCCGTCAGCGGCGAACGCGGTGCGTCGGTCTTGCGCTTGCTGCCGGCGCGGGGGAATTGCGCGGGCTTCGGCTCGAAGCGGGCCAGGGCGTAGACGTAGGCTTCGACTTGGCTGGCCGAACCGAGAAAAGTGCTCTGTGGACGGGTGAACAGCGGCAGTGAGGCCTGCGGCACCGCATCGAGTCCCTTCTTGCGGATGGCCGACAGGGCCAGCGCGGCACCCCGAGTCACTGCGTTGTGTCGGCGTGCCTCCTCGCGCAACGGGAGCAACAGCTCGCGGGCGTGACGCAGGGTCAACTGGGCGGTGCTCTGCATTTCGAGGATGCGTGCATGAGTGCGTAACAGCAGGTCGTCGTCCACCAACTGGCCCAGTCGCTGCTGCTCGCCGAGCAGTTTCATCAGCACCTGCTCGACGCGGTAGACGCCTTGTTCAAACGCTCCGTCGGCGGAGACCAGCTGAATCATCGGCTCGACGTATTCATCCCAGGTCGCCAAGACTTCCGCATACCGCTGACGCAGCGGAATCTGCCGATCGCTGGTCTTGGCCCGGTCGGCCACCCCGATCAGCGCCTGCTCGTCGTTGGCGAGCTTCTTCAGCACATCGCGCACGCGCATGTCGAGCAGGCGCAACTGGCGGGCGAGGTCCTGCCCATCGCGGATCTCGAAGGCATCCTGGATATACCCGGCCAGGCGCTCAAGGTGACGCAAGTAGGCTTCAATCTCCAGGCAAAGCCCGAGCCGATGTTCGCGGCGCAGGTAGGCGAGGAAGTCATGGATTTGCGCGTTCAGCTCGAAGCGATTCGGGCTTTTCGCCACCGGGACTAGGATGTCCAGACGAATCCATTGATCGAGCAGGGCGGTGATGTCGGTGGGCGTGCCTTCCGGCAGTTGCGCGGCAAGCTGATGACGAAGTTCGATCAGGCTCAGCGTGCCGGCATCGAAGCGCTCGCACAGCGGCTCGAGTAACGTCCAGTGTTCGGCGAGGGCACGCAGTACGCGCTTGGGTTCGATCATCTGAATCGGTTCTGTCGGCTGCAAAAAATAGTCGGCAATTGTACTGCCTGACCCCGGTGCAAATCAGCCCAAACCGATCGTTGGATGATCGCAATGAGGCGCTCGGCCTTCCCGCTTTGCTGGTTTCCGGCCACAATTCACACTTGAGGCGCCACCTGAGTCCGCACGGCTGGCCAAGAGGAGTTCGACATGAGCAGCAACGACCGCGTCATCATTTTCGACACCACCCTGCGAGACGGCGAACAGAGCCCCGGCGCCTCCATGACTGGCGAAGAAAAGCTGCGCATCGCCAAGACTCTCGAGCGGCTGAAGGTGGACGTGATCGAAGCCGGCTTCGCCATTGCCAGTCCGGGCGATTTCGCCGCCGTCAAAGCGGTGGCCGACCACATCAAGGACAGCACCGTATGCAGCCTGGCCCGTGCAGTCGACGCCGATATCGAGCGGGCCGCTGAGGCGCTGGCTGGTGCCAACTCCGGGCGCATTCATACCTTCATCGCCACCAGCCCGATCCATATGCAATACAAGCTGCGCATGCAGCCGGACCAGGTGGTCGAGCAGGCCGTGCGCGCCGTGACCAAGGCTCGCAACCTCTGCGCGGACGTGGAGTTTTCCTGTGAGGACGCCGGGCGTTCGGAGATCGATTTTCTTTGCGGCATCATCGAAGCGGCGATCGATGCCGGCGCGCGCACCATCAACATCCCGGATACGGTCGGCTATGCCATTCCACATCAGTACGCCGACACCATTCGCCAGCTGCTCGAGCGCATTCCCAACGCCGACAAGGCCGTGTTCTCCGTGCACTGCCACAACGATCTGGGCCTGGCCGTCGCCAACTCGCTGGCGGCCGTCGTTGCGGGCGCAAGACAGGTCGAATGCACCATCAACGGTCTTGGCGAGCGCGCCGGCAATGCCGCGCTGGAAGAAATCGTCATGGCAATCAAGACCCGCCAGGACCTGCTCGGCGTGCACACCCGCATCGAGACCGAGCACATCCTCAGCGCCTCGCGGCTGGTCTCGAGCGTCACCGGTTTCCCGGTGCAGCCAAACAAGGCAATCGTCGGCGCCAATGCTTTCGCCCACGAATCCGGCATCCATCAGGACGGCGTGCTCAAGCACCGCGAAACCTACGAAATCATGTCCGCGCAATCGGTGGGCTGGAATGCCAACAAGATGGTCATGGGCAAGCACTCCGGGCGTGCCGCATTTCGTTCACGGCTCGAGGAACTGGGCATCGTCCTGCCTGGCGAGGGCGAACTGAACGCCGCCTTTGCCCGCTTCAAGGCGCTGGCTGACAAGAAGCACGAAATCTTCGACGAGGATCTGCAGGCGCTCGTTTCCGACACGCTCGCTGAGGATCTGCAAGAGCATTTCAAGCTGGTGACGCTTGAAGTGGCGAGCAAGACCGGCGAGGTGCCGGACGCGAAGCTCGTGCTGAGCGTGGATGGCAGTGAACTGCCTGCCTCTGGGCAAGGCTCAGGGCCGGTGGATGCGACCTTCAAGGCCATCGAGTCGGTGGCCAACTCAGGCGCCACGCTGCAGCTCTATTCGGTCAATGCCATCACCGAGGGTACCGACTCGCAGGGCGAGGTCACGGTGCGGTTGGAAAAGGGTGGGCGCATCGTCAATGGCAACGGCGCCGATACCGATATCGTCGTGGCGTCGGCCAAGGCTTACCTGAATGCGCTGAACCTGATGCAGGTCGGCGCCAAGGCGCATCCGCAGGTGGCTGGGGTTTGATTACCGAAAGTCGGCGTCGGGCTTTTCTCGACGCCATGCAGATCACCACCTGGTTGCCGCGAACCGAGCTGCCCTTCGCCGCGCCTTCCCGGCCCGAGCTGCTGCAATTCGTCGAGCCTGAACCGGAGCCTGCTCCAGCCATCGAACTCGACCGGCCAGCCGCGCAGCCGGCGCCCTCGGTGCCGAAGCCGGTAGCCGCGATACCCGCTGCCACGGCGAGTCCTGCGGCAGATGCGGTTCGCGCGGTGATGCCACGCATCGCCATGCCGGAACCGAGAAAAGCGGCGAAAGCCAGCGACGCGAAGGCGACCGTTGTTGAGCAGAAAACGGCCGTGCCGCCACCTCGCTTCGCCTTGCAGCTCCTGCGTGCAGGTAACGTGCTGCTGCTCGTCGAGCTGCCCACGGGCGAGTCCTTCCAGAGCCGCGACCCGGCTTATATCCTGCTTAAGGATCTGCTGCGCGCCGCGAAGCTACCGGACAAGCCGCAGCAGGTCGGTGACGGTGAGCCGATCCGTTGGCCGCTGCTGCATCGCGGTAGTCTTGACCAGGGGGCCGAAGCCGCGCGCGATTACGTGCAGGGCGTGGTCGCCGCCGAGCTTGAAGAATTGGGCTGTGCCTGCCTCTGGCTGATCGGCTCGCCAGCCTTGCGTTTTGCCGGCGAAGCGGAGGCGGACGCCTGCTACCGCGAGCTGCATATCGACGGCATCGGCCATGCCCTCGCCATGCCTGGGCTTGAACGGTTAATGGAGCAGCCTGGCAGCAAGGCCGAGTTGTGGAAGGCGATGCGTCGCAGCATGTCGCGTTGGGTTACTGGTTTATGAGTAGTGCTTCATGAGTGATGCAGTCAGCTTTCGTCCCATGACGGCGACGGATCTCGAAACGGTCCTTAAAATCGAATACGCCGCCTTCAGCCATCCCTGGACTCGGGGGATATTCACCGACGCTCTGACCGCCTACGAATGCTGGGTCATGTTCGAAGGAGAGCAGCAGGTCGGGCATGGCGTGATCAACGTCATCATCGACGAGGCGCACCTGCTGAACATCACCGTTAAGCCGCAGAGCCAGGGGCGCGGTCTGGGGTTGCGACTGCTCGAGCACTTGATGCAGCGGGCGACTGAGCGGGGCGGGCGCGAGTGCTTCCTCGAAGTGCGAGCCAGCAACACGTCAGCCTATCGGCTATATGAACGCTACGGCTTCAACGAAGTTGGCCGCCGACGCGCCTATTACCCCTCCGCCGATGGCCGTGAGGACGCGTTGGTTATGGCCTGTACGCTGTTGGACTGACCGCTCAAGCCGAATGTCGCCCTCCATGCCCCGGTGCGCCTCGTAACAATGCCTCAGAGCCGAGCCTCGGCCGGCGCTGCGAAAAACCGGGGCGGACCGTTGATGGGTTCGCTGAACTCAAGCTACCAAGAAAGGGCCGTGACGTTATTGGCCCGGCGCCTTGTCCCGCCCAGAATCCAGCGGTGCGTCTCCTTCGAGTTCGTTGTCGTCCATCACATCGTCATTCTCGTGCAGCACGGCATCGCCGCCACTGAGCCCGGTATCCGGGTCGCCTTTCGCTGGGCCGTCCCACGGCTTGCCGCCCAGCGGGTCATAGCGCGCTTCTTCCGCTTCGTCGAGATCGACATCGGCGCCGATGCGATGCTCAGAAACTTCGCTCAGATCCTGATCGGCCGGGCCGCCATGACCGCGCTCGTGCGGCGAGCGCGAGCCGTCCTCCTGGATCAGTGTTTCCGGTGCGAGATCGTCCATGGTCGTGTCGCCGTCCGGCACTTCCCCGGTGGTCATGCCGGCTTCGGCAACCCGCTCTGGCGGGAATTGGTCCTCGATTTCTTCGACCGGTACCTCATCACCGATACGGCCCTTACGGTCGTCGCGATGCTGGTCGAAATCGAGCTGCTCCATCGAGCCCATGCGGTCTTCGGTGTCGTCGATTTCCGTGGGTGTATAGGGCTTGCGATCGTTCATGACAACCTCCTGCGTGAGCTGCGGTCTTGCAGGTTGTGACCCGGTGGCGATGCGAAGATTCAGGCTGACCGCTGGCCGGTTCGGGCTTTATGAACCAAGCTGCTAGGGACCACTTGTTAGCCTCTAGCACTTGTGGTGCTACAAAAAGCGCGAACCACCGTCGACGATCCGGAGTCTCAAGGAGCATGAACAAACCAAATGACCGACCCGGGCTAGAGGTCCGGCGCTGCGCTTTTTTCTTCGACGTTGACGGCACGCTGGCAGAGATACAGCCTCGTCCTGAACTCGTTTTCATCCCACCGCGCTCGCTGGTGGCGCTCGAACACCTGCACGTCAGCGAGATTCCCGTAGCGGTCATCTCCGGACGGCCCCTCAGCCAGCTCGATGACTTGCTCTCGCCGTTGTGTCTTCCAGCTGCCGGCGTGCACGGCGCCGAGCGCCGCACCAGCGAAGGTGAGATGCAGAGCCTGGCCCTCGACAGGGAGCTTTTCGGCACCATCCAGCAGGAGCTTGCGCAAGCCTGTGCGCAACATCCAGGTCTTTCGCTGGAGAACAAGACCGTCGCATTCGCCCTGCATTTCCGCCTCGCCCCCGATCTGGAGGAGACTGCCCGCACCCTGGCTGAAGGCTTTGTCGAGCGCTACGGCGACGTGCTGACTCTGCAGCCGGGCAAATGCGTGTTCAAACTCAAACCGCGCGGTGCCAGCAAGGGCGAGGTGATCCGCACCTTCATGCAGGAGGCTCCGTTCAAGGGGCGGCTGCCTGTGTTCGTTGGCGACGATCTGACTGATGAAGCGGGCTTCAAGGTTGTCAACGAGCTGGGCGGGTTGACCATCAAAGTCGGTACCGGCCCGACCGAAGCCACGCAGCGTCTGGACTCGGTGGAAGCCGTCGGCGCCTGGCTCGAAAGCCTGCTCAGCGCCCTGTCGGAGCAGCCGGAAAATCCAATAAAACTAGACTGAAGCGAGAACGACCATGAGCCGACTAGTAGTGGTTTCCAACCGAGTAGCGCCGATCAAGGCGGGGAAGGTCGCTGCTGGCGGGCTTGCAGTTGGCGTCTATGACGCGTTGCGCCAGGCCGGAGGGATCTGGTTTGGCTGGAGCGGCGACGTAAGCAGCACCCCGCATACCAATACTGAGACCATCGGCAACATCACCTATGTGACTCTCGGGCTGACCAAGCAGGACTACGACCAGTATTACCGCGGCTTTTCCAACGCCACGCTTTGGCCGATCTTTCACTACCGCATCGATCTTGCCCGCTACAACCGTCAGGAATATGAAGGATACAGACGGGTCAACGCCATGCTGGCGGAGAAGCTCAAGCCGTTGCTCAAACCCGACGACATCATCTGGATCCACGACTACCACCTGATCCCTTTCGCCGAAGCCTGCCGCCAGCTGGGCGTGCGCAACCGCATCGGCTTCTTCCTGCACACGCCCTGGCCGGCGCGTCAGCTGCTGGTGACGCTGCCGCATCATCGCCGGCTGGTGGAGTCGATGTTCTATTTCGACCTGATCGGCTTCCATACCCATGAATGGCTCGGCCTGTTCGAGCGCTACGTCGAGGTCGAGGCGCGGGGACGGGTGTCGCCCGACCATGTGCTCGAGGCCTTCGGCCGTCGGGTTCAATGCGGGGTCTTCCCCATCGGCATCGACNNTCGCAACCGCATCGGCTTCTTTCTGCACATCCCGTTTCCGCCGCCGGAAATCCTCACTGTTATCCCGCCGCACAACGAACTGCTCAAGACGCTCTGCTTCTATGACCTCATCGGCTTCCAGACCGAAACCGACCGTTTGGCGTTTCAGGATTACATGACGCGTGAGGTGCGCGGCATTCTGGAGTCCGACGGCAGCCTGACCGCCTATGGGCAGAATTTCCGCGCCGGGGTCTATCCGATTGGCGTGGTTCCAGATGAGATCCAAGACCTGGCCGAGTCCTACAAGGCCCGCCGTAAGCCGATGCGGCGTACCACCGACGTGGCACGCAAGAAGATCATCAGTGTCGATCGCCTGGATTATTCCAAAGGTCTGGTGGAGCGCTTCAAGGCGTACGAGGCGTTTCTCGAACGTTACCCGGAGCACCGTCGCGCGGTTGAATTCGTTCAGATCGCGCCCACTTCCCGCTCCGATGTGAAAACCTACCAGCACATCCGCCAGCAACTGGAAAGCGCGGCGGGGCATATCAACGGCTGGCTTTCGGATCTCGACTGGACGCCACTGCATTATCTCAACAAGAGCCATGATCGGCGGGTGCTGATGGGCCTGTTCCGCAGCGCCGACATCGGCTTCGTCACGCCGCTGCGCGACGGTATGAACCTCGTCGCCAAGGAATACGTCGCCTCGCAGGACCCGGAAGATCCGGGCGTGCTGGTGCTGTCGCGCTTTGCCGGCGCCGCCCGAGAGC
>DPSI01000464.1 GCA_003527165.1 Pseudomonas sp. | reverse complement strand
GAGCTTGAGCCCGAACAGGCCGAGACAGATCAGCACCACACTGCCGACCCGCAACAGGCTCAGCGTTTCGCCGAACAGCAGGATGCCGGCAATCACTGTGCCCACCGCGCCAACCCCGGTCCAGATGGCGTAGGCGGTTCCCAGCGGCAATTCCTTCATTGCCAACCCCAGCAGCGCGAGGCTGATCAGCATGGCGAGAATGGTCAGCGCGGTTGGCAGTGGGCGGCTGAAACCTTCAGTGAATTTGAGGCCGACGGCCCAACCGATCTCGAACAAACCGGCAAGCAAAAGAATGATCCAGGACATATGCACCTCGACGGGACGGTACTAGGGCGGGGCCGTCCCCGGGTGTTCCGTACGGTCTGAGGTCGTCCTCAGAGAGCGCTATTGTGCACCGCGAACAGGTCCGGGCGGGTGACCCGGACCATTGGGGCAGAATCAACGGTCTTGTTGGCCTTTGTCCTTCATGCGCCGGTAGGCCGTGGCCAGCAGCGCGCCGGAAAGGTTGTGCCAAACGCTGAACAGGGCGCTGGGTACCGCCGCCAGCGGCGAGAAATGGGCGCTGGCCAACGCCGCACCGAGCCCTGAGTTCTGCATACCGACTTCAATCGACAGTGTCTTGCGTTGCGCCAGCGGCAAGCCGAACAGGCGCCCGACAAAGTAGCCGATACCCAGCCCCAGGCTGTTGTGCAGCACCACTACGGCCATAATCAATAGGCCCGACTCGGCGATCTTGGCCTGGCTGGCCGCGACCACCGCAGCGACGATAATCACGATGCTGACCACCGAAACCAGCGGCAGAATGTCGACGACATGATGCACCCGGCTGCCCAGCAGACGGCGTGCGATCAGGCCGAGGGCAATCGGCAACAGCACGATTTGCACGATGGACATGAACAGCGCACCGAAGTTGACCGGTAGCCAGGCCGAGGCCAGCAGCCAAATCAGCGCCGGCGTCACCAGCGGGGCGAGCAGGGTGGTGACCGCGGTGATCGCCACAGACAGCGCCACATCACCGCGGGAGAACCAGGCGATCACGTTGGAGGCGGTACCACCCGGGCAGCAACCCACCAGGATCACACCGACGGCGATCTCTGCCGGCAACCCCAGCAGCTGGCAGAGCAACCAAGCGAGGGCCGGCATGATCAGAAACTGCGCCCCGACACCCAGCGACACCCAAAGCGGGCGGCGAGCGACTTCGGCGAAATCCGCCGCTTTCAAGGTCAGGCCCATGCCGAACATGATCAGCCCCAGCAAGGGTACGATCCAGGCGGTGGCGGGCAGGAACCAGCTGGGCTGGAAGAAGGCGAGAACGGCGAACAGCAGAACCCAGAGGGCGAACGTGTTGCCGACAAAGCGGCTGAGAGCGGCGAGGGCACGCATCGGGCTTACCTTGTAGTTATGGAGGACGCGCCGTCAGTCGGGCTGACGGCTAGGGCAGTTTAGATGCCCTGCGGGATCTCCTCACCACCCAGTGCTTCGAACAGCGCGGGCAGGAACTCGCCGAAGGTCAGCATCATCAGCAGGAAACTGGCGTCCTGTTGGCCGAGATCGTCATCGCCACCGTCCTGCTCGGCCTGATCCTGCAGCAACTCTTCGAAACGCAGGCGCTTGATCACCAGCTTGTCGTCGAGCACGAAGGACAGCTTGTCCTGCCAGCCCAGCGACAGTTGAGTGACCTGCTTGCCGACTTCCAGGTGCTGCTGGATTTCATCGCTGGTCAGGTCCTGACGCTTGCAGCGCACCACCCCACCGTCTTCATGGGTGTCGCGCAGTTCGCACTCATCGAGCACGAAGAAGTCGTCCGCGGCTTTCTGCGTCTTGACCCAGTCGGTCATGGTGGCCGAGGGCGCAATCTTCACGGTCAGCGGACGCACCGGCAGCGAGCCGATGGCTTCGCGCAGCGTAGAGAGCAGATCCTCGGCACGCTTGGGGCTGGAAGAGTCGACCAGAATCAGACCCTGCTGCGGGGCAATGGCGGCGAAGGTGCCGGACTTGCGAATGAAGGCGCGCGGCAGGAAGGACTGGATGATGTCGTCCTTGAGCTGATCGCGCTCTTTCTTGTAGACCTTGCGCATCTGCTCGTTTTCGATCTCGTCGACCTTTTCCTTCAGCGCGTCCTTGACCACGCTGCCGGGCAGGATGCGCTCTTCTTTGCGCGTGGAGATCAGCAGGAAGCCCTGGCTGGCATGTACCAGGGGCGCATCTTCGCCCTTGCCGAAGGGCGCGACGAAACCGTAGGTGCTCAGCTCCTGGCTGGCGCAAGGGCGGGCGGGCTTGGCGGCCAATGCAGCTTCAAGTGTCTCGACATCGAAAGGGACGTTCTGGGTGAGACGGTAGACGAGCAGGTTGCGAAACCACATGGCGATTTGAAACTCCGGTAAAAGCAAAGCGCGCATTATTCCCGTCCCGGCAACGGAGGCCAACCCTGCAACACCCTGATGCCGATGGAAACCACAAAATCGGCCATAAACAGAGGGTTTCCTAAGTCTTTGTAAGTTCTTCAATTTTTTTTTCAAAAGGGGGTTGCCAAGGTCCATAACCATCTCTAGAATGCGCCCCACTTCGAGAGCAAACGGGTGATTAGCTCAGCTGGGAGAGC
>DPSI01000019.1 GCA_003527165.1 Pseudomonas sp. | reverse complement strand
TCTGGCTGACGAACCCAACCAGTTGGCGGACCTGATCAACACGGATGGCCTTGTCGACCTCCTCCGGCTCGAGGATGTAGTGATCAGGATGGGTGTGGGCGGCGAGCAGCATGCAGCCCTTGCAGTGTCCGCAGGCCCCGCTCGGCGCCGGCTGCTGACACAGCAGAAGCGCCATCAGCTGTTCAGCCAGTGCGCGCTTGCCGATGCCGGCGGGCCCGTGAAGCAGGTACGCATGGGCATGCTGCTGACGACCCGCCAGCAACCGCCAGAGATCGGCCTGCCATGGAAGAACGCCGTTAGCCAAGGGCACGCTCCAGCACCTCTGGCAAAAGCCTGTCCAGATCCTGTTGCACCGCTGTCAAGGACTGGCCCGCATCGATCACGCGATAGCGCTGCGGAACCTGGCGGGCACGATCGAGATAGGTGCTACGCACGGTCTCGAAGAATGCCAGCCCCTCTTGTTCGAACCGATCGAGGCGCCCACGCGCGGCGGCGCGGCTCAGCCCGATCTCCACGGGCAGATCGAAAATCAGCGTCAGGTCCGGACGCATCCCACCTTGCACGAAGAATTCAAGCTGTTCGATGCGCTGAAAGGACAAGCCGCGCCCCCCGCCCTGATAGGCATAAGTGGCATCGGTGAACCGGTCGCAAAGCACCACGGCGCCACGCGCCAGCGCGGGGCGGATGACTTGAGCAAGGTGCTGCGCTCGCGCCGCGAACACCAGCAACAACTCCGTATCGCTGGTCATGGCCTCGTCTGCGGGTGTCAACAGCAGGTCTCGAATCCGCTCGGCCAGCGGCGTTCCGCCCGGCTCTCGGGTCATCACGACATCTAGCCCCCTATCGCGAAGACGCTGGGCGAGATACTCGCGGTTAGTGCTCTTGCCCGCCCCTTCGGGCCCTTCCAAGGTAATAAAGAGTCCTGTCACTGGATGTTCTCAATCGGCGCCGGAGCTTGCCGGGGCGGTGGGCTGGAGCGGTAGTCGGCGCGGCGTTTGAGCTGGTATTCACGCACCGCACGATTGTGCTCGTTCAACGAATCACTGAATACATGACTGCCGTCGCCACGAGCGACGAAGTAAAGGCTTTTTCCTTCAACCGGATGCAGTGCAGCGTGAATGGCTTCGCGGCCGACCATGGCGATTGGCGTCGGCGGTAGCCCACTGTTGGTGTACGTGTTGTAGGGCGTTGGCCTACGCAGGTCGTTACGGGTGATCCGTCCCCGATATTGTTCGCCCATGCCATAGATGACCGTCGGATCAGTCTGCAGCAACATCCCCCGCTCCAACCGGCGAACAAAGACGCCGGCGATTTCGCCGCGCTCTGAAGGCACACCGGTTTCCTTTTCGATGATCGAGGCCATGATCAGCGCCTGATAAGCATCCTGGTAGGGCAAGCCCTCACTGCGCTGCTGCCACTCTTCGGCCAAAACGGCTTCCAGGCGCGAAAAAGCCCGCTGGAGCAATTCGAGGTCGGTAACGCCGCGAGTGAAGCTGTAGGTGTCCGGAAAGAAACGTCCTTCTGGATGCAAGCCCGCCTGGCCGAGTCGCTTCATGACCTCGGCATTCGACACACCGCTGAGTGTCTGCTGGACCGTAGGCAGTGCCTCCAGCGCAGCGCGAACCTGACGAAAATTCCATCCCTCGACAATCGTCAAGGTGTGTTGAACGACCTCGCCACGCTGCCATAGCCCGATCATGTCGCGCGCGGTCATTTCCGGACGCAATTGATATTCGCCGCTGTGCAATGTCTGCCCGGAAAGATTCAGCCGCCAGTGCAGCCGCAACCAGAACGAGCCGTTCAAGCTTCCCTCTCGCTCCAAGCGCTGAAACAAACCACTGGGCGTGTCCCCGGGCTGGACTTCAAGCGTCTGGGCCTCGCCGAGTTGCAGCGGCTGCTCCAACGCGGCGTAGAGTTTCCAGGCAACCAGGCCGAGCGCCAGCGCGGCAACCAGCACGGAGCCCAGGAGCACGAAAGACAGTTTTCGAATCACGTATTACTCGACAGATCAGCCACTAGACGTTGAAGTTTACGTGTGAGCGGACCCACCGGCCAGACGCGGGTTTCCAATTGCCGCACAGGCCAGATGCCATACAGGCTGTTGCAAACGAAGACCTCCTCGGCACCGAGTAGCTGTCCGAGCGTGATGTCACAAACCTGAGTTTCAACTCCGGCCTGTCTGGCACGCTCAAGAAGCTCTCCCCGCATCACGCCAGCCACACCGCATCGCTCGATCGATGGCGTCAGCAGTACGTCGGAGTTCACAATGAAGAGGTTACTGAAGACCGCCTCGACAACGCGCCCGGAAGTATCGCGCATCAAGCCCTCCGCGAAGGCGGAATCTTGCCATTCGGCACGCGCCAGTACCTGCTCCAAACGATTGAGGTGCTTCAGCCCGGCCAAGGCCGGCTGCTCAGCAAGGCGAGTCGCACAGGGATACAGACACACACCCTTTTCGAAGTGCTCGGCCGGGTAGTCTGGCAGCGGCGCAGCCATCAGGATTATCCGTGGCCGGCAGACAGCCGGAGGCCCGTAACCGCGCTTCCCATCGCCGCGCGTCAGGACCAGCTTGGCTACGCCATCACCCAGGGCGGCGCTGAACGCGATGATTTGCGAATGAAGAGCCGCCAGATCATTGGAAATAGCGAAGCGCTCGCAGCCAAGAGCGAGACGATCTAGGTGACGATCCAGCAGCTCTGGCCGACCATTGACCACTTTTATGGTCTCGAACAGACCGTCACCGTACGCGAGTCCCCGATCATGAACGGGCAACCCATCAGCGGGTTGCCCGTCCACCCAACTCAATATCACTCGGCGAACCGGCGGAAAACCAGCGAACCGTTGGTGCCACCGAAACCAAAGGAGTTGGAGATCGCGATATCGATCGTCCTCGGTTTCGCTTCGTGCGGGACGAAGTCCAGGTCGCAACCCTCATCTGGCTCATCGAGGTTGATTGTCGGCGGTGCCACCTGGTCACGGATGGCGAGCACACTGAAGATAGCCTCGACGGCACCTGCGGCACCCAGTAAGTGGCCGACCATCGATTTCGTTGAGCTGACGGACAGCTCATAAGCATGATCGCCAAACACGGTTTTTATCGCTGCGGCCTCGGCCTTGTCGCCGGCGGGTGTCGAGGTGCCATGAGCGTTGATGTAGCCTACCTGAGCCGCATCGATCCTGGCGTCCACTATCGCGTTGCGAATGCAGCGAGCGGCACCGGCGCCGTCATCCGGCGGCGAAGTCATGTGGAAGGCATCGGCACTCATACCGAAGCCGATCAGCTCAGCGTAGATTTTCGCCCCGCGCGCCTTGGCATGCTCAAGTTCTTCGAGCACCAGCGCGCCAGCCCCGTCGGACAGCACGAAGCCATCCCGGCCCTTGTCCCATGGGCGGCTGGCCGCGGTCGGATCGTCGTTGCGCGTGGACAATGCACGTGCCGCAGCGAACCCACCGATACCAAGGCCGCTGGCGGCCATTTCCGAGCCGCCGGCAACCATCACATCGGCTTCGCCGTACGCGATATTGCGTGCGGCCATGCCGATGCAATGCGAGCCGGTGGTACAAGCGGTGGCGATTGCATAATTCGGCCCTTGCAAACCCAGATGGATCGACAGAAAGCCCGAGACCATGTTAATGATCGAGCCCGGCACGAAAAATGGCGAAATTCGCCGCGGGCCCTGTTCGATCAGCGCCTTGCAGCTGTTTTCGATATTGGTCAGGCCGCCAATCCCCGACCCCATGGCAACACCGATGCGCTCACGGTTGGCATCGGTAATTTCCAGCCCGGAATCACGTACCGCCTGAAAGCTGGCAGCCAGACCGTATTGGATGAACAGGTCGAGCTTACGAGCCTCTTTCGCTGGCAGGTATTGCTCAACGTCGAAATTCTTGACCGATCCGCCAAAGCGAGTGGAATAGGCAGAGAGGTCCATGTGCTCTATCAGGCCGATACCACTACGGCCGGCGAGAATCCCCTGCCAGCTGTTTGGCACATCGTTACCCAGCGGCGATAGCATGCCCATCCCGGTGATTACGACGCGTCTACGCGACACAGCAATTCTCCTTCCATTTATCGACTCGCTCTGCTCCGACAGCATTCGCAACGGACAAAGAGCCAGCCATCACAGGCATCGCGCGCAGGCGCACGACCAGCTGAATTCAACTAACTCAAACAAAAGCCGCACTGCCCGTTCAAGGCAGTGCGGCTTACTGGTTCGAAGCAGGATTACAACTTACTGCGCGTGCGCGTTGATGTAATCGATAGCTTCTTGAACAGTGG
>DPSI01000021.1:2486-2834 GCA_003527165.1 Pseudomonas sp. | reverse complement strand
CGCGTTCGGGCCTGCGCCAGTACCGCGGCAAGAGCGAGCTGCCGAAGGTCATGAACGGCCTGGGTATCTCCATCATTTCCACCTCCAAGGGCATCATGACTGATGCGCAGGCGCGCCAGCTGCTGGGGCTGGCCCGGGACCTGGGTATCAACCTGATCGACACCGCGCCCGCCTACGGGGTGAGCGAGCAGCGTCTGGGGCCGTTGCTGCAGGGCCAGCGCGACCACTGGGTGGTGGTCAGCAAGGTCGGCGAGGAGTTCATCGATGGCCAATCGCACTTCGATTTCTCGCCTGCCCATACCCGCCGGTCAGTCGAGCGCAGCCTCCAGCGGCTGCGGACCGACCGCA
>DPSI01000021.1:0-2382 GCA_003527165.1 Pseudomonas sp. | reverse complement strand
CCGCATCGACCTGGTCCTGGTGCACTCGGACGGGCGGGATCTGGAGATCCTCCAGCACAGTGGCGTCTACGAGACCCTCGCTGACCTCAAGCGCGAGGGCAAGATTCTCGGCTATGGCCTGTCCGGCAAGACCGTCGAAGGCGGCCTGCTCGCGCTCGAACAGGGCGACTGCGCGATGGTGACCTACAACCTCAACGAGCAGGCCGAGCGGCCGGTGCTCGACTATGCTCAGGCACACGCCAAAGGCATCCTGGTGAAGAAGGCGCTAGCGAGTGGTCACGTCTGCCTGAAGCCGGACGATGATCCGGTGCGGCTCAGCTTCGAGCTGCTGTTCGCGCATCCCGGCGTCGGTGCCGCCATTATTGGCACCATCAACCCGCAACATTTGTCAGTTAACGTGCGTACCGTCGCATCCGTTTTATTCCAACAACAATAAACACGGCCCAACGGCCGCCTACTGCCAGGAGGAGCCGAATGCCGCGCGTGCTAATCCGCAAGAACCCGACCGCTTTCAAGACTCTACCGCTGCTCGTCGAAGCCAGCCCCGAAGGCTTGCGCTATCAGAGTCTCGGCCGCCCGTTGAACTTCAGCGAGATGCTCGAGCGCCGCCGCCCCGCGACGGTCGACGATCCGGCCCGCTTCAACATCGAGTTGGCAAATCTAGGCGTTTCGGTACGCCTGACGCTCTGCTGGCAGGGCCAGGAATACTGGGTGCTGGTGCGCCAGCAACGTCAGGACCGTGGCGATGTCGTCCTCAAGCTGATTTCCGGTTACGTGCCTGCCCACGAACTCAGTCTGCCGTTGCTGACGGCAATCCAGGAAGTCGCCGAGGAATGCCTGCTGGAAACGCCCGAAGGTTGGCTCGCCGGTCGCTTTGGCGATACCTGGTTACCGGCCCCCTACCAAAGCAGCCTGCGCTATCGTGAAGCGGTGCACTTCAATCTGGCCTCGCTATCCGGCTCGGCCAGGCCGGTGCAATACGGCCAGATGACCTTGATGGAGCGGCCTCGGGCCTATGTCCACCTGCCGACCGCCTCACTGCAGCTGATCTACGACATGCGCCTCGAGCTGCCGAGGGAAACCCGCGAACTCAGCCTGTTTCATGTCGATGAACGACTCGAGGGCGACAAGCTGGTCGCCCAGTTGGATCGCAGCCGCCCCGACCTCTATCTGGTCCCATTGCACCAGGGACGCCCAACCGCCGCGCTGTTCACGTTGCGCAAAGGCCAGCCGGTACCCGCCAGCACCCGGGGCCTGTGGCTTTCGGAAAGTTTCGCGAGCCAACATGAATGGGTGGTGCGCGATGAGCGAATCAGCTGGCGTGACTGGATCAAGACCATCGTGGTGGCAGCGTCGGGCTGAGGCGAGAGCTATCGCGTCCGACCGGAACGGCCAGACGTGAACAGGATCTATCGCTTGCGAATCTTCTCGACAATGGCCGTGGTGGAGCTGTTCTCGACCAGCCCCAACACCTTGACCTCCCCGCCATAGGCGGTGACCAGATCCGCGCCGACCACCTGGTCGACGCCGTAGTCGCCGCCTTTGACCAACACGTCCGGCCTGACCTCGGCGAGCAGATTTTCCGGGGTGTCTTCCGCGAAGCAGACAACCCAGTCGACGGCTCCGAGCCCGGCCAGCACGGCCATGCGTCGATCCACCGAATTGATCGGCCGGCCGGGTCCCTTCAGGCGACTCACCGAGCCGTCGTCATTGACCGCGACGATCAAACGATCACCCTGGGCACGGGCCTGCTCCAAATAGGTTACGTGGCCGGCGTGCAGGATGTCGAAACAGCCATTGGTAAAGACGATCTTTTCGCCTTCGACACGGGCGTCCTCGATGGCCACGAGCAGTTGCTCGAGGGTCATCACGCCGCGCTCGGAACCCTCCTCGCGCTGCACGGCACGACGCAGCTCAGGCGCACTGATGCAGGCGGTGCCCAGCTTGCCGACCACGATGCCGGCGGCCAGATTGGCCAGCGCCACGGCCTGCGGCAACTGCTCGCCCGCGGCGATCGCCGCCGCCAGGGTCGAAATCACGGTATCGCCAGCGCCAGTGACATCGAACACCTCACGCGCCCGGGCCGGCAGGTGCAGCGGCGAATGCTCCGGGCGCAGCAGGGTCATACCGTGCTCGCCGCGGGTGACCAGCAATGCCCCCAGCTCGAGGCTGTGCATCAGCTCGGCGCCTTTGGCGACCAGCTCGGCTTCGTCGGCGCAATGGCCGACGATGGCTTCGAACTCACCGAGATTCGGCGTGATGACCGAGGCGCCACGATAGATCTCGAAATCCTTGCCCTTGGGGTCGGCCAGCACTGGAATGCCACGGTGCCGCGCCGCCTGGATCAGTGCCTGATGGTTCTTCAGCGCGCCCTTGCCGTAG
>DPSI01000126.1 GCA_003527165.1 Pseudomonas sp. | reverse complement strand
GCGCGTCCTGATGGCTGAACTTGAACTGCGGCCGTGCGAGGTGAGCCCCCGTTGGGCGAATGAATTCGCTCTACAGGTGCCCGGTGATACGCCGACTAAGCGCTGCCGTTCAGGGCAGTCCTGAAGGGGCGGCTTATTCGCCCGGCGGAGGCTAGGCGTTCCACGACGTTCGGCTCGAAAACCTGGGCTCAGCCGAGCGTGACCAGCTGCGCACGTGGCTGGCCGTCCTCGATGTCCAGCAATGCGAGGCTGATCGGCAGCGTGAAGCGGCGGCGGCCGGCGCTGCCCGGGTTGAGGTAAAGCACGCCGTCGACCTCTTCGATCTTCGGCTGATGAGAATGCCCGGCGATCACCACGTCGACGTGCTCGGCGACGGGATCGATTCCCATCGTCTTGACGTCATGGGTGACGTGAATGCGCAGCGTGCCGACCTGTAGATCGAGCTGCTCGGGAATCGAGGCGGCCCATTCACCGCTGTCGACATTGCCGCGAATCACTTCCAGCGGGGCGAGTTCGCGCAGTTTGTCGAGTACGGCCGGTTTGCCGATATCGCCGGCATGGATGATCCGTTCGCAGCCTTGCAATGCCGCGAGGGCTTCCGGCCGCAGCAGGCCGTGAGTGTCTGAAATGACGCCGATGCGCATGCTGACTCCAGTCAGTGGGGTGTGGTTAAGAATATGGCAAGCGAGACTTGGCCGCGGTTCGATGTTGCGGCAGTCTTGCGCTCGCCGAACGAAGAGGAGCAGTGAATGGAACGGGTCGATTGCGTCGTCATCGGTGCCGGGGTGGTAGGGCTCGCCGTTGCGCGGGCCATGGCGCTGGAAGGGCGAGAAGTGTTGCTGCTCGAAGCCGAGGCCGCCATCGGGACGGGTACCAGTTCGCGCAACAGCGAAGTCGTCCATGCTGGCATCTATTATCCGCAGGGCTCGCTGAAGGCGCGTCTGTGCGTGGCGGGGCGAGATGCGCTGTACGCGTTTTGCGAGGGCCATGGAGTGCCTTATCGACGCTGCGGCAAGTTGATCGTTGCGACCGACGAGTCGCAACTGGCGGGCCTCCAGGCACTGCAGACGCACGCGGCGGCTAACGGTGTCGTCGATCTGCAGTGGCTCAACGGCGATGAGGTGAGGGGGCTGGAACCGCAGCTCAACGCCGTCGCCGGGCTGCTGTCGCCAAGTACCGGGATCCTCGACAGCCATGCGTTGATGCTGGCGCTGCAGGGCGACGCCGAGGCGGCAGGTGCGCTGCTGGCGTTGCGCGCGCCGGTGGGTGCGATCGAGGTGACGAACGAGGGGCTGCGTGTCGATGTCGGCGGAGACGAGCCGATGACGCTGCTCGCGACGAGCGTGATCAACTGCGCCGGGCATGCGGCCCCGGTGATCGCCGCGCACACCCGTGGCCTGGCTGCCGAGTCGGTACCGCCGCGCTATTTCGCCAAGGGCAGCTATTTCAGCCTGGCGGCGCCGACGCCCTTCCGGCATCTGGTCTATCCGCTACCTGAGCCCGGCGGGCTGGGTGTGCATCTGACATTGGATCTTGGCGGCCAGGCCCGTTTCGGCCCGGACGTGCAATGGGTCGAATCACTCGACTACCAGCTGGATGAACATCGTGCCGACGGCTTCTATGCGGCCATCCGCCGCTACTGGCCTGCGTTGTCGGATGGCGCGCTGCAGTCGGCCTACACCGGCATCCGCCCGAAAATCAGCGGTCCCGGCGAGCCGGCGGCGGATTTTCGCATCGACGGCCCGGCGCAGCATGGCGTTACGGGGCTGGTGAACCTGTTCGGCATCGAGTCGCCCGGGCTTACCGCGGCGCTGGCGATCGGCGATGAGGTGCGCCGATCGCTCGGGTGCGAACGGCGCGGCGTTCGATCAGGCCTGTTCCTGCTGCGTAGCGGTCGGTGACTCGGGCAGGAACCAGTTCATCACCAGGGCGCAGATACCGCCGGTGGCGACGCCCGATTCCAGTACGTTGCGCAGCGCCACTGGCAGGTTGGCAAGGAATTCGGGTACCTGGGAAAAGCCCAGGCCAAGCGCCAGCGAAACCGAGATGATCAACAGCGCCCGACGATCCAGCTGAACACCGGCGAGGATGTTGATGCCGGCGGCCGCCACCGCGCCGAACATCACCAGCGCGGCTCCGCCCAGCACCGGCTCGGGCACGGCCTGTAGCACGCCGGCGACCGCAGGGAACAGGCCGAGCACCACCAGCATCACGGCGATCCACATGCCGACATAGCGACTGGCGATGCCGGTCAGCTGGATGATGCCGTTGTTCTGTGCGAACACCGAGCTGGGGAAGGTGTTGAACACGCCTGCCAGCAACGAGTTGGCACCATTAACCAGCACGCCGCCCTTGATGCGCTGCATCCACAGCGGGCCTTCCACTGGCTGACGGGAAAGCTTGCTGGTGGCCGTGATATCGCCGATGGCTTCCAGCGAGGTGACGAGGTAGATCACCACCATGGGAATGAACAGGCTCCACGAAAAGCCCAGGCCGAAGTGCAGCGGCATTGGCACTTCGAACAGCTCGGCGTCGCGCATGCCGGTGAAGTCCAGGCGGCCCAGATACGCGGCCAGTGCGTAGCCAATGCCGAGGGCGATGATAATCGCGCAGCTGCGCATCCACACCACCGGCAATCGATTGAGCACGACGATCGCCGCCAGCACCACGCCGGAAAGCAGCAGGTTCTCGCGGCTGGCAAAGGTGCCATCGCCCATGGCTGCGTAGCCACCGCCCATGCTGATCAGGCCGACCTTGATCAGCGTCAGGCCGATCATCAGCACCACGATGCCGGTCACCAGGGGAGTGATCAGACGTTTGATGAACGGCAGGACGCGCGATACGCCCATCTCGATAAAGGATCCGGCGATCACCACGCCGAAAATCGCCGCCATGACGGTCTCGACCGGCGTGCCCTGCTTGACCATCAGCACGCCGCCAGCGATCAGTGGGCCGACGAAATTGAAGCTGGTGCCCTGCACGATCAACAGCCCGGCACCCAGCGGGCCGAAGCGCTCGCACTGCACGAAGGTGGCGATGCCGGAAATCACCAAGGACATGGAAATGATGATGTTGGTGTCGCGCGGGGACACGCCAATGGCCTGGCAGATCAGCAGTCCGGGCGTAACGATCGGCACGATGATCGCCAGCAGATGCTGCAACGCGGCGAGAAAGGCGATCCAGGGGCGCGGACGGTCGTCGAGCCCGTAGACCAGATCGTTGGGCGTTTCTGGGGCGGTTTTGTTGTCGGCAGCGCTCATGGCCGTCCTTCCAGGCAAAAGAGCGCGATTCTACTGATCAGGTTGTCGTACGGACAGTGCGACATGAGCGGTCCTTAACGCCGTTGCCGCTGCTCGCCATGGCCTTGTTGGCTCGCCGCAGAGCTGTTACCGGAGCCTTGCAGGCAGGGCCAGATCAATTGGTCGCGGTCCCACTACAATCACCGAAGCCAATCGAGGAGTACTCCGAATTTGCAATGACAATGCTGATGCTCGCCCGCGGGGCTGGCCCACGCTCAAGAAAGCTGTACCGCAAAGGAAGCGGAATTCGCAACCAACTGGAGCATGCTCATGAACAGGGAAGCGTTGCGCGAGGTATTGGAAAACTAAGGATCGGCGCAACAGCACTGGTGTCGCGCTGTAGCAAAATGCCCGCCTCGATGAGGCGGGCAGCTCTTCAGTCCGTGCCGCCTTAACCGCTGGCCGGGGCTGCCTCCGTCACCTTGGCTTGTGGTGGCTGCGTAGATGCACTGTGGTCTTCGGCGCCGATCACTGGCACCTCGTTGCCGTCCACGTCAAACAGCTTGCCGTCGCGGAAGTGGTCACCGTCGTGCAGGGCGGCGATATCCTGGAAGCGCAGGGTGCGTTCGCTGCCGGCGGCGAATACCGACTGCTGGTCCGAGTTGCCGGCGGTCAGGTGATTGAACAGCAGGTTCAGCAGGATCGCCATGATCGCCGCCGAGCTGATGCCCGAGTGAAAAATGGTCTCGAACCAGGCCGGGAAGTGGTGGTAGAAGCTCGGCGCGGCGATCGGGATCATGCCGAAGCCGATCGAGGTGGCGACGATGATCAGGTTCATGTTGTTGCGGTACTCGACCTGCGCCAGGGTACGGATACCGGCAGCGGCTACGGTGCCGAACAACACGATGCCAGCGCCGCCGAGCACCGCGGTGGGCACCGCGGCAACCAGGCGACCCATCACCGGGAGCAGGCCGAGCGTCACCAGAATCAGGCCGGCGCAGGCGACCACGTAACGGCTCTTGATGCCGGTCACGGCGACCAGGCCCACGTTCTGGGCGAAGGCGCTTTGGGTGAAGGAGCCGAAAATCGGTGCCAGGCTGCTGGAAATCATGTCCGCACGCAGGCCATCGCCCAGACGCTTGGAGTCGACCTTGGTGTCGATGATTTCGCCGACGGCGAGGATGTCCGCCGAGGTTTCCACCAGCGTGACGATGACCACGATCAGCATCGACAAGATCGCTGCGACCTGGAATTCAGGCGCCCCGAAATGCAGCGGTGACGGCATGGCCACCACCGGACCGTCGAGCACGCCGGAGAAGTCGGCCATGCCGAAGAACACGGCGGCCACGGTGCCGATCACCATCGCCAGGAGAATCGACAGGCGAGAAATGGTGGAGCTGCCGAGTTTGCTCAGCAGCAGCACACACGCCAGGGTGAAGGCCGCCAGACCGATATTGGCCATGCTGCCGAAATCTGGCGCCTGGCTATTGCCACCCATCGCCCAGCGCGCCGCGACAGGCATCAGGGTCAGGCCGATGGTGGTGATGACGATGCCGGTGACCAGCGGAGGGAAAAACTTGGTGATGCGAGAGAACACCGGTGTGATCAGCAAGCCGATCAACGAGGCGGCAATGACCGCGCCGAACACTACGGGAAGCCCGCCGGCGCCATCGTTGCCGATGATGGCTATCATTGTCGCCACGCCTGCGAAGGACACGCCCTGTACGAGCGGCAATTGGCAGCCGAAGAATGGCAGGCCGAGGGTCTGCAGCAGGGTTGCCAGCCCGCCGGCGAACAGCGAGGCTGCGATCAGCAGGCCGATTTCGGCTGGCGACAGTCCAGCTGCCTGACCGACAATCAGCGGCACCGCAACGATGCCTCCATACATCGTCAATACATGCTGCAGGCCGTAGGCCAAGTTGGCACCGATGCCGAGATTCTCATCTTCCGGCCGTTTTTTCAGCGGTGTCCCTGCGGATGGAGCTGTCATGGTGGAATTATCTCGCTGTTGTTCTTGTGCGGATCAATGTAGACAATTCTAGCGAGGAATGTTCGGGTATTTGTATACAAGCACCAGGCAGCATACCCGACGTATTTGCGACGTAAAGCCAGCTAACTGTCGTAAACGGCGGGTTTCTGGCTATTTTTTTCCTAACTAACGGCTTGGCCAGACGACGAATGGTAGACCGGTGAATATCGTTCCATTCAGCCCAAACATCAGCAAAAACGTTGCTGCTGAAACGACGAGCCCGGCGCTAGGCCGGGCTCGAAGTACGTCAGTTGGAGCGCTGGCGATCAATCATCCAGCATCGCCTTGTTACGCACCGCACCCTTGTCGGCGCTGGTGGCGAGCAGGGCGTAGGCCTTGAGCGCCGTGGTCACCTTACGCGCGCGCGGTGCGGCGGGCTTCCAGCCCTTCTTGTCCTGCTCGATGCGGCGGTGGGACAGCTCCTCGTCGCTGACCTGCAACTGAATGCTACGGTTGGGAATGTCGATCAGCACCTTGTCGCCATCCTGCGCCAAGCCGATGGCGCCGCCTGCAGCGGCTTCTGGCGAGGCATGGCCGATGGACAGACCCGAGGTGCCGCCGGAGAAGCGGCCGTCGGTGAGCAGCGCACAGGCCTTGCCGAGTCCCTTGGACTTCAGGTACGAGGTCGGGTAGAGCATTTCCTGCATGCCC
>DPSI01000183.1 GCA_003527165.1 Pseudomonas sp. | reverse complement strand
TCGTGTTTACCGGCGAAAGCAAGGTTTGCCGCGGTTCAGAAGTTGGCCGGTGTCGTTGCGCTGATCAGCTTGGCGGGCGCCTCGAACGGATTGCGAAAACGATGCGGCTTGCTGCTTTCGAAGTAGTAGCTATCGCCGCTTTCAAGTATGAAGGTCTGACCGTTCACGGTCAGTTCCAGACGCCCCTCGACCAGCATGCCGGCCTCTTCGCCCTGGTGCGCCAGCATGTCCGTACCGGTGTCGGAGCCCGGCGGATAGGTTTCTGCGAGAAAAGCGATGGCCCGCCCCGGATGCGCCTTGCCGACGAGTTTCATGCTCACCGCGCCGTCGGAAATATCGATCAGCTCGCCCGCCTTGTAGACCACCTGGGTGTCATTCTCCTGCTCGAAATCGGGCGAGAAGAACTCGACCAGCGACATCGGAATGCCACTCAGCACCTTTTTCAACGAGCTGATGGAAGGGCTGACGCTGTTCTTTTCGATCATCGAAATCGTGCTGTTGGTGACGCCTGCACGTTTGGCGAGCTCACGCTGGGAAAGGCCCTTGAGTTTGCGGATGGTTTGCAGACGAACGCCGACGTCCAATACGGGAGCCCCCAATCAAGCGTGATAAGCAGAGGACGTTATGATGGCGAGGGCGTTCAGTATTTTCAACACAGCGAGACGAAATGATCCGACGGCGACAACCAGGGCGCATCACTCCGGCAGTGCAGCCACCACCGAGAGCTCAACCAGGATCTCCGGCTCGCACAGCTTGGCTTCCACGGTGGCCCGTGCCGGCGCGACCCCGTCCGGCAACCAGGTGTCCCAGACGGCGTTCATGCCAGCGAAATCAGCATTGATGTCCTTCAGGTAAATGGTCACCGACAGGATGTGCTGCTTGTCGGTACCCGCCTGACGCAGCAGCCGTTCAATATTGTCCAGGGTTTCGCGGGTCTGCTGCTCGATGCCCCCGCTCATGTCTTCACCCACTTGGCCGGCCAGGTAGACCGTGCCACGGTGAACGACGATCTGGCTCATGCGCGAATTAGTGTGCAGGCGCTGTATGGGCATGTTTGCGGGACTCCTTGGTCGTACCGTAACGGGAAATATCCAGGCCATCGGTGCTGATCTGGGTGCGCTTTTTCGCCAACAGGTCGGCGAGCAGGCGACCAGAGCCGCAGGCCATGGTCCAGCCAAGCGTACCGTGGCCGGTGTTCAGATACAGATTGCGATAGGCGGTGGCGCCGATAATGGGCGTGCCATCCGGAGTCGCCGGACGTAATCCGGTCCAAAGCTCCGCACTGCTCGGATCGCCACCCAGCGGGAAGAGATCACCGACGACCATTTCCAGGGTTTCGCGCCGACGCGGGTTCAGCGACAGGTCATGTCCGGCGATCTCGGCCATGCCACCGACCCGAATCCGCTGATCGAAACGGGTGATGGCGACCTTGTAGGTTTCATCGAGCACCGTCGACACCGGCGCCATGGCCGGATCGCTGATCGGCACGGTCAGCGAATACCCCTTGAGCGGATAAACCGGCGCGTGGATGCCCAGCGGCTTGAGCATTTGCGGGCTGTAACTGCCCAGCGCCAGCACGTAGCGATCGGCCTTCTCCAGCTTGCCGTCGATCCACACACCCTCTAGGCGATCACCGGAAAACTCCAGGCGTTGGATATCCTGATTGAAGCGGAACTCCACCCCCAGCTCGCGGGCCATCTCGGCCAGCTTGGTGGTGAACATCTGGCAGTCGCCGGTCTGGTCGTTGGGCAGGCGCAACGCGCCGCTGAGCTTGTTCGACACCCCCGCGAGCGCAGGTTCCGCGCGCGCGATGCCGGCGCGATCGAGCAATTCGTAAGGCACTCCGGAGGCTTCCAGTACGGCGATGTCCTTGGCGGCGTTGTCCAGCTGCGCCTGCGTGCGGAACAGCTGAGTCGTGCCGCATTGCCGACCTTCGTAGTGAATGCCGGTCTCGGCCCGCAGCTCGTCGAGGCAGTCACGGCTGTATTCGGACAAGCGCACCATGCGCTCCTTGTTCACCGCGTAGCGCGCCGCCGTGCAGTTGCGCAGCATCTGCGCCATCCACAGGTATTGCTGGCTATCACCGGTGAGCTTGATGGCCAACGGTGCGTGGCGCTGCATCAGCCATTTCATCGCCTTCAGCGGCACGCCAGGCGCAGCCCAGGGCGAGGCGTAACCGGGGGACACCTGGCCGGCATTGGCGAAGCTGGTTTCCATCGCCACGGCCGGCTGGCGGTCGACGACCACGACCTCGAAGCCAGCATGAGCCAGATAATAGGCACTGGTGGTGCCGATCACGCCGCCACCCATCACCAGAACACGCATCGCCGCCTCCCACCCGTCAGCTACCGAGCTTTTTCCGAGTCACTGTTAGTGCGGAGTATAGGAAGCGCGAGGCAGGGGTTTTCGCTATATAACACGCTATATTTGCGATTTATTAACGTCGATAAACGCTTTTATGGAGGTGATACGCCTGTGAGAACTAAGCATCAAACCCGCCGCGAGTTGGACAAAATCGACCGCCAGATCCTCCGCCTGCTGCAAGCCGAGGCTCGCATGCCATTCACCGAACTGGGTGAACGCATCGGCCTGTCCACCACGCCCTGCACCGAGCGCGTAAGGCGTCTGGAGCGGGAAGGTATCATCATGGGCTACACCGCGCGGCTCAATCCGCAGCACCTCAAAGGCGGCCTGCTGGTATTCGTCGAGATCAGCCTGGCCTACAAGTCCGGCGACATTTTCGAAGAGTTCCGCCGCGCCGTGCTCAAGCTGCCCCACGTGCTTGAATGCCACTTGGTCTCCGGCGACTTCGACTACCTGATCAAGGCGCGCATTTCGGAGATGGCCTCGTATCGAAAACTGCTTGGCGACATTCTGCTCAAGCTGCCGCATGTGCGCGAATCCAAGAGCTATATCGTCATGGAGGAAGTGAAGGAATCACTCGAACTGCCTGTGCCGGAATAAGAGCTGCAAGCAACCAGCCTAAGCCGGCATCAAGGCTCACTTATCGAAACGTCAATGCTTTCGCCGTTTAAGCTGGTACTTGCAGCTTGAAGCTTGAAGCTTGAAGCTTTTGCGCAGGCAAACCGTCCAAGGCTCAACCATGACTAGCCGCCATTCGGCCGAACACGTACAAGACCATACTCCCTCCTATTACGCCGCCAGTGCCAATCGAACCCTCGCATTCGCACCCTTGCAGGGCGAGCAACAGGCCGACGTTTGCATCGTCGGCGGCGGATTCAGCGGGCTCAACACCGCCATCGAACTGGCCGAGCGCGGCCTGTCCGTGGTGCTGCTGGAAGCGCATCGGATCGGCTGGGGCGCCAGCGGCCGCAATGGCGGACAGCTGATCCGTGGAGTCGGCCATGACGTCGAGCAGTTCCAGCCGGTGCTTGGCGACGAGGGCGTGGACAGCCTCAAGCGCATGGGCTTCGAAGCCGTCGACATCGTCCGCCAGCGCATCGAACGCTACGCCATTGAGTGCGACCTGACCTGGGGTTACTGCGACCTGGCGACGAAGCAGCGCCATATCGATGGTTTCGACGCCGATTACGCCGATCTTCTACGCCTGGGCTATCCCCACCCCTTGCGGCGCGTGCCGAAAGACGCCGTGCGCGAAGTGATTGGTTCCGATCGCTATATGGGCGGTTTGATCGACATGGGCTCGGGCCATCTGCACCCGCTCAACCTGGCCTTGGGCGAGGCGGCCGCGGCGCAAGCGCTGGGCGTGCGGCTGTACGAGCAGTCCACTGTCGAGCGGATCGATTACGGCCCGCAGGTCCGCGTGCACACGCCCCAGGGCAGCGTGCGTGCCGGGCAGCTGGTACTGGCTTGCAATGCCTATCTGGGCAAACTCAACCGGACATTGGCGGGCAAGGTACTGCCGGCCGGTAGTTACATCATTGCCACCGAGCCACTGCCCGAGGCGCTCAGGCGCGAGCTGCTGCCGCAGAACATGGCGGTCTGTGACCAGCGAGTCGCGCTGGATTATTTCCGGTTGTCGGCCGATGGGCGGCTGCTGTTTGGCGGCGCCTGTCATTACTCCGGTCGCGATCCGCACGACATCGCAACCTACATGCAGCCAAAAATGCTCAAGGTGTTTCCACAGCTGCAGGGCACCCGGATCGATTTCCAATGGGGCGGCATGATCGGCATCGGTGCGAACCGGCTACCGCAGATCGGGCGGCTCGCCGACCAGCCCAACGTCTTCTATGCCCAGGCCTATGCCGGCCACGGGCTGAACGCCACCCACTTGGCTGGCCGGCTGCTCGCCGAGGCCATCAGCGGCCAGGTTCAAGGCCGCTTCGATCTGTTCGCCCGCGTGCCACACCCGACCTTTCCCGGCGGCCAGCGATTGCGCTCGCCGCTGCTGGCCCTGGGCATGCTCTGGCACCGGCTCAAAGATCAGTTCTGAATTCCGCCGTTGCGCTGACGTCCAAGCTGTCGAGGAAGATAACAATCGACAGGAGCGACCTTGCGCATGCGTCTGCTGCTTGTGGCAGTGCTGTTCCTGGCTGGCTGTGCCGGCCAGATCATCCCCGCCCCGCCGTCCTACGCGCTGCCCAACCACGACTCGGCCCTGGCCCAGCGAGTCGAGACGCTGGCGGCTCGACAGCCTGCGGGCACCTCCGGTTTTCGCCTGCTGTCCGACAGCGCCGAAGCCTTCTCGGCACGCATGGAGACGATCCGCCAGACCAGGACGAGCCTCGACGTGCAGTACTACATCGTCCACGATGGGCTCAGCATACGGGCGCTGATCGACGAAGTGCTACGCGCCGCCGATCGCGGCGTCAGGGTTCGCCTGCTACTCGACGACACCACAAGTGAAGGCAGCGACTACCAGATCGCCACGCTGGCGGCGCACCCGAACATCCTGATCCGTGTGTTCAATCCCCTGCACAGAGGCCGCAGCAACGTCGTCACGCGCTCGCTCGGACGGTTGCTGAACCTCTCCCAGCAACATCGACGCATGCACAACAAGCTGATGCTGGCCGACAACAGCCTGGCCATCGTCGGCGGGCGCAATCTGGGCGACGAATACTTTGACGCCGATCAGGGGTTCAACTTCACCGATATCGACCTGCTCGCGGCCGGTCCGGTCGCCGAGCAACTGGGCGCTAGTTTCGACCAATACTGGAACCACCCGTTGGCCGTGCCGATCCAGCAGTTCTTGCGCAATCCGCCCACACAGGCAGACCTCGACCAGGCGCGCGGCGACGTAACCCATTACCTGCTGGCCGAGCAACGCAAAGACAATCGGCGCTATCAACATCTGATGGGCAAGCTGCAGGAATCGCGGCTCGAACGCTGGTTGGCCGAGTTGATCTGGGCGCCAGGCGAAGCGCTCTGGGACCATCCCGACAAGCTCGAAGCGTCCGGCATCCCGGATGACAGATTGCTGCTTACCACCCAGTTGCAACCG
>DPSI01000370.1:2017-2599 GCA_003527165.1 Pseudomonas sp. | reverse complement strand
GACCCATCGAACTGGACGCTCTCCCCTTCCGAGTCTCGGGCATTTACCGTTTGCCGTACACCCCACATGGAAGCCTCATCCAGATAAGTACCCCAACTACCCTGTACTGAGAACACTGTATCGTCGAAGTCCTTATCGCTACTGCCCGCACCGCTCAGTGTAACTTCACGATCGCCTGCCACCGGAGCGGCAATAGCGAAAGCGGGAAGCATGGCGGCGACCAGGAGGGAAGTTTTGAAAAGTCGGTTCATGACAACACCTCTTGTTGTTACTAGCTATGGCGGAATACGCAATGACGCTTAAGCGATGCGCATTATTAATGACACGACCACAACCAGACTGTTCATTTTATTTTAACTACAGCCAGCAAGTAGTTATTTTAAAAGGTTTTTTAGTTCGCTAGCCGCTTCGCTAGTTAAGCGACACATAGCGAAACTTCACAGCGAAACATGTCACAACAAACGGAACAGCCAAACTAGCGAAACGGCTGCCATTTCCGGCAGATCGGCATTTAGCTGTTTCAATCAGGCAGAGCTACTTTGCTTGGTCGCCATCTCATCAGGTAAAGGTTCGTCTTCCGGA
>DPSI01000370.1:0-1808 GCA_003527165.1 Pseudomonas sp. | reverse complement strand
GGTAAAGGTTCGTCTTCCGGATCCGTGTCGAAATCTCGCCCCATGGAGATTCGCAACCATACCGGTATCAGCAACAGGCCCACGGCCAGGCTTACCCAACCGATGATGGAACTGCCTTCTGGCGGGGGGAACATCAAACGGCCTGCCCCAATCAACAAGGAAAACAGCGAAACGGCCGTCACGGCTACTGCGAACAGCCGCGTGCCCAGCGCCTTGACCGATACCGCCGCACCGACGCCATTGAGCATTGCGGCGTGTCGCCAGAAGCCGAAGGGACGCACCCGGCGATAGAAGCGCTTGAGCGTTGCGTCGTCCGTCGCTGGCGTAATGAAGGTGATGAGGATGGCCGCGGTTGTGGTGACCAACGCCATGATGCCGAGGCGTATCCACTCGCGTTCCGGATCGGCGCCCAGATAGTAGAGCAATAATGGCGCAGTAATCAGCGACATGGCCATTGCGGTCAGCTCCGAATAAAGGTTGATTCGTTCCCAGAGCCACCGCAACACCAGTACCGACCCCATTCCCGCACCGAACAGCAGCGAAATGAACCATGCCGTCTGGATCGAACCAAGGTTAGCCATGATGATCATGGCGATGGCCAGGATCAGCACGTTGGACAACCGCGCCACGATCACCAACTCGCGGTCCCTTGGCTTGCGCTTGAGCACGTGTGGCGCGAACACACCGCCATACACATCGTTGCTCCAGTAGGACGCGCCCCAGTTGAGGTGCGTATCGACCGTTGAGGCCAACGCGGCCAGCAAGCCGACCAGCATCAGGCCGCGCACACCTGGCGGCAACAAATCCTCGATACCTTGCACGAAAAGCGCTTCTCGCCCAGCGGTGAAGCCATCGCCAGCCATTTCGCCCGGCGTGAAGGGATAGAGCACCAACAATCCGACCGCGATTGCCATCCAAAACAGACTGCGCAGGAAGATCTGCAGCCAGGCAAACACCAGCCCGGCGATCCGGGCGTCACGGTCAGTCGGGCAGGCCATGCTTCGCTGCGCCAGATAGCCGGTACCGTCAGAGTTCATCTGGAAGAACCATTGCAAACCTACGATCACCAGAAACGGCATCAGTGCTTCTCCAGCATCGGCGGGAGGGGCGAAAGACAGCATCTTGCTGGCCTGGTCAACGCCGTAGAGCTCTACGATGCGATCAGTCAACCCGCCGAGTCCGCCGGCCGCATCGACAACGAACCAGGCGTAGAGCAGCGTGCCAATCATCGCCAGGCTGAACTGCACCACATCCGTCTGCACCACCGCCCGCAACCCGCCGGTAATCGAGTACATCGCGGTAAACGCGAGAATCAACAGGATCGATATGAGGTTGTTGGCGCTCATCATCGCCGGTTCGAGTCCGGTAATGCTTTCGCCAAGCTGGATCCCGGTGCTAGAGATGAAATTCACGATGGGCTCGTAAAGGCCACCGGGTAACCATAGATGCCACGGCAGAAACACCTCGGCAATGCGGATGGCCGCCACCAGCACCATCGCCAACACCACGCAGTTGATCACCGTGCCGTAGTAAATTGCCTTGAGTAAACGCAGCGGAGTTACACCCTTGCCGCTATAGCGCTCACGGGAAAGCACGGCATCGGTCAACACCCCGGCACGGCGCCAGCCCACCGCAAACACGAATGCCATGAGCAGGAATGCAAGACCATAGATCCACAACCGCCAAAGAGCGAATATCCCGGCGGTTGCAACCAGCCCGGTCAACAGCAGCGGCGTATCGGCAGCGAACTGGGTCGCGCCCATGGAAAAACCTGCCTTCCAACCCTTGATCGTCCTGCCCGCAAGGAA
>DPSI01000557.1 GCA_003527165.1 Pseudomonas sp. | reverse complement strand
GGAGGATTCGTCCAGGTCGGACGAGGTATCTCTGGAAGACGAGCTGGATGACTTCTCGCTTGATCTCAACGACCAACCGGCAGCTGCTATCGGCGAGGACGAGCTGATGTCGAGCCTCGAAGACGAACCGTCGAAGCCCGCGACGGTCGAGCCGGCTGATGACCTTGACTTCGAGCTTTCCGAGCCCGAGCAGTCCGCTGACATGCCGGACGAATTTGACCTGTCGCTGGAAGATGAGCCTGCCGTAGGAGCCGCCCCTGAAACCTTCAACTCTGAATTGGACGAGATAGGGGCTGAGCTGGAAGACTTGTCGCGAGACCTGGGGGAGCCGCTCGATCAAGCTCAGATGGCACCTACGGCTGCGATCGAGCCTGTCGAGCCGGCATCCGAGGCGCTGGACGATGAGTTCGATTTCTTCTCTGATACCGATGAAACCACCACCAAGCTGGACCTCGCTCGCGCCTATATCGATATGGGCGATGCGGAAGGTGCTCGCGATATCCTCGATGAGGTCATGAGCGAGGGTAGCGACAGCCAACAGCAAGAGGCGCGCGAGATGCTCGCCAAATTAGCCTGACCATGACTGATGCAGTATCTGAAGCGGCAGCCCCATCGGCTGCCGCTGACGTTTTCAGAATCGCCCTCGGGGTTGAATACAAGGGCTCTCGTTATCGGGGTTTCCAACGGCAACGCGATGGTGTGCCGTCTGTTCAGCTTTCACTGGAAAACGCATTGAGCAAGGTGGCCGGTGGTCACCCGGTGGTGCTGAGTTGTGCCGGGCGTACAGATGCGCTCGTACATGCCTGCGCCCAGGTGGTGCATTTCGATACGCCAGTGACACGTTCCATGCACGCTTGGGTAATGGGTGCGAACATGAACCTGCCGGGCGACATCAGCGTGACTTGGGCCAAGGAGATGCCGAAGAGCTTCGACGCGCGTTTCAGTGCCATGGCGCGCCGCTATCGCTACGTTATCTACAACGATCAGATTCGCCCCGCGCACCTCGCCGAAGAGGTGACCTGGAACCACCGCCCGCTGGATGTCGCGCTGATGCGTGAAGCGGCCAAGGCCTTCGTCGGGACCCATGATTTCAGTGCCTTCCGGGCGCGTCAGTGCCAGGCGAAATCGCCGATCAAAACGATCCACCATCTGGAGCTGCTAGAGTATGGCCGGCTTATCGTGATCGACGTTCGTGCCAACGCCTTTTTGCATCATATGGTGCGCAACTTCGCGGGTGTGCTGATGACCATCGGTGCGGGCGAGCGACCGGTGGAGTGGGCGCGGGAGGTGCTGGAGTCGCGGGTTAGGCGGACCGGCGGAGTGACGGCGCATCCCTATGGTCTGTATCTCGTTCAGGTGGATTATCCGGAGCAGTTCCAGCTGCCTGAACGCTATGTCGGACCGCACTTTCTGTCTGGTCTGCCGGATGTGCGAAATCAGCTGCCCTGATGCCGCTAAATCGGCAGGCAGAAGAGGGTAGGTAGGTGTGGCTCCGGGCGTCGACCGACAGAGCGTTGCGGGTTGCAGCCTGTGGCGCTTTTGTTACCATCCAGCGTCTTCAATCGCAGGTACCTGCCGTTGCCTATCGTTCGTAGCAAGATATGTGGAATCACCCGGGTTGAAGATGCGCTTGTTGCGGCCGAAGCCGGCGCGGATGCGATCGGTCTGGTGTTCTATGCCAAGAGTCCGCGGGCGGTAAACATCCAGCAAGCGCGTACTATCATTGCCGCGCTGCCACCTTTCGTCACGACCGTAGGGTTGTTCGTTAATGCATCGCGTTGCGAACTCAACGAAACGCTCGATGCCGTGCCGCTGGATATGCTGCAGTTCCACGGTGACGAAACACCGGCCGATTGCGAAGGTTTTCACCGCCCATGGTACAAGGCGCTCAGGGTCAAACCAGGTGAGGACATTCGGGTGCAAACTGCCCGCTATGTCGGGGCCAGCGCCATTCTGCTCGATACCTTTGTCGCTGGCGTTCCTGGTGGGACGGGCGAGGTATTTGACTGGTCGCTGATTCCAACCGATCTGGCTAAGCCGCTGATACTTGCTGGCGGACTGACCCCGGAAAATGTTCAGCAGGCTATTGCTGAGGTGCGGCCCTTCGCCGTCGATGTTAGCGGCGGAGTAGAGGCGAGCAAGGGCATCAAGGATGCCGAAGGCGTGCGGGAATTCGTTCGGCTGGTAAGAGCGATGATGTGACGAACCGAGGGTCATTGCCGTCCAGTTACCATTCGCTGGATTCGCGGACCTGTCTTTGACGCCCGTCCGTTATCGGCGGTGGGTCAAGTTTCGGCGACAGGCCCCTTTGGGTATCGCCTACGCGACGCAGTGAGCTCCAACTGGAGACTGGTCGCAACGATGAATTTTGCCGGTGCGTGCAGTCGTTACGCGCGGGACTGACAAGCTGTGGAGAATAAAAGCATGAGCAACTGGCTGGTAGACAAGCTGATCCCTTCGATCATGCGCTCGGAAACGCAGAAAAGTTCAGTGCCCGAAGGCCTGTGGCATAAATGCCCGTCGTGCGAGGCAGTCTTGTATCGCCCGGAGCTGGAGAAAACGCTGGATGTTTGCCCGAAATGTCAGCATCACATGCGAATCGATGCGCGTACGCGTCTGGACATCTTTCTCGACAAGGATGGGCGCGAAGAGATCGCCGCCGACCTTGAGCCTGTCGACCGACTGAAGTTTCGCGACAGCAAGAAGTACAAGGACCGCCTCTCCGCGGCGCAAAAGCAGACCGGTGAAAAGGATGCGTTGATCGCAATGCGCGGGACCTTGATGAATATGCCGATCGTGGCCTGCGCATTCGAGTTCTCTTTCATGGGCGGATCCATGGGCGCGATCGTCGGAGAGCGCTTCGTTCGTGCGGCCAATGCCGCGCTTGAGCAGCGCTGTCCTCTGGTCTGCTTCGCCGCGTCCGGTGGTGCCCGGATGCAGGAGGCACTGATCTCGCTCATGCAAATGGCCAAGACGTCCGCGGTGCTGGCTCGGATGCGTGAAGAAGGGTTGCCGTTCATTTCCGTCCTTACCGACCCGGTTTATGGTGGCGTATCGGCGAGTCTGGCCATGCTGGGCGATGTCATCGTCGCGGAGCCCAAGGCGTTGATCGGCTTTGCCGGCCCTCGCGTGATCGAGCAGACGGTGCGCGAGAAGCTACCCGAAGGGTTCCAGCGCAGTGAATTCCTGCTCGACCACGGCGCCATCGACCTGATCATTCCGCGCGCCGAGTTGCGCGCGCGCCTGTCGCGCCTGCTGGCTCAGCTGCAGCAGCTGCCAACGCCCCGGGAGCCTGCTTTGGTGACGGCTGGGGCATGACCCGACGGAACTTGCAGGGTTGGCTCGATTACCTCGAGCAGCTGCATCCTACCGCCATCGAGATGGGGCTTGATCGCTGCCGCACGGTGGCGACAACGCTCGGGCTCACGCGCCCGGCCCCTCAGGTGGTGACCGTCACCGGTACCAACGGAAAGGGTTCTACCTGCGCTTTCATCGCGCAGCTCCTCGCCGCCCAGGGCAAAGCGGTGGGCGTTTACAGCTCACCGCATCTGTTGCGTTACAACGAGCGGGTGCGCCTCAACGGGGTCGATGCCAGCGACGATGCGCTATGCGAGGCATTCGAGGCGGTTGAGCGCGCCCGTGGCTCCGTGTCCCTGACCTATTTCGAAATGGGTACGCTGGCCGCTTTCTGGCTTTTCGAGCGTGAGGCATTGGACGCCGTGGTGCTGGAGGTCGGGCTCGGGGGCCGTCTTGATGCGGTAAACCTGGTCGATGCCGACGTGGCGGTGATTACCAATATCGGCCTGGACCATGCCGAATGGTTGGGCACTACACGCGAAAGTGTGGCGTTCGAAAAGGCCGGAATATTCCGTTCCGCAAAGCCCGCCGTATGTGGTGATTCCTCGCCACCAGAATCCATGCTCGAAGACGCGGTTCAATCCGCAGTGCCGTTGCTCGTGCGTGGACGCGATTTCGATCTGGTAAGAGAAACCGCCTGTTGGCACTGGCATGGTAAAGACGGGGCCGGTCGTTCGCTGGAGCTGCGAAATCTGCCGATGCTGACATTGCCGCTGGAAAACGCGGCGCTGGCGTTGCAGGCGTTTGCGTTGATCGAGCCGTCATGGCAGCCGGAACGGCTGATTGAGGCGCTGCGAAATACACGTGTCACCGGGCGTCTGGACCGTCGAACGATCTACTGGAAAGGGCGTGAACTGCCGATATTGCTTGATGTCGGGCATAACCCGCACGCGGCCGCTTATCTCGCCAGGCAACTTCAGCTGCAGCCGAGACCCGGTCGCCGGTTTGCGGTGTTCGGTTTGCTGGCTGACAAGGATCTGGCTGGTGTGATCGACGAGTTACTGCCGGTTGTCGATACCTGGGCGGTTGCGCCATTGGCTACGCCTCGCTCGCGCTCCGCTACCGAATTAAGCGCGGCATTGATGGAACGGGCCGCAAGCGTCACTATCTATTCCGGTATCTCTCAGGCACTCGAGCGGCAGTGCGATCTGGCTGGTGAGGGAGACGAGATATTGCTGTTCGGATCTTTTTATTGTGTGGCTGAAGCGCTGAGCTGGCTTGATCGGCACGCAACGAGTGGAGGGCATGGTCTTGGTGGATAAGGGATTGTTGCAGCGTATCGTTGGTGCCTTGGTGCTTGTCGCGCTGGCAGTGATATTCGTTCCGATGCTGTTCAATCGTGAAGACCCCGGCCGGCAGATCGCCGTGGATGCGCCGCAAATGCCCGAGGCGCCTCCTACACCTGTGATCGAGACACGGCCTGTCGAAGTTCCGGAGCCGCAGGTCGAGCCCTTCCCTGAGGAGTTTGAGATTATCGAGGAGGAGAGACCGACAGCCGAGCCTGAGGCGCCTGCAGCTCCCATCAGTCCGGCGCCTATCGAACCACAGCCGGCGCCTCCCGTAACACCTGGGCCGGCAACCGTTCAGACGCCGCCGGCCACACAGGCCGCACCAGAAGAGAAACGGCTGGATACGGCCAACCTTCCGGTCAGCTGGTCAGTGCAGTTGGCCAGTCTATCTAGCCGCGAAAATGCCGATAAGCTGCAGGCGACACTGCGCTCTCAGGGCTATAACGCCTATATACGCACTGCGGACGGGATGAATCGTGTTTTCGTTGGGCCGTTGGTGGAGCGGGCGGAAGCCAATCGTCTGCGTGATCAGCTGCAGCGACAGCAGAAACTGAACGGGTTCGTTGTGCGCTTCAAGCCTGAGCAGGGCTGAATCCGCATCGGCTGACGGCTGACCTGCCAGTGGCTCAGCCGGCTGCCAGCAAGAGCGAGCTCGCGGTGCTTACTCCTTGGCAGGTGCTCTGCTAAAATACGCCGCCTTTCTCCTTTGCAGGAAACCCTGTGACGTTCACCTGGGTCGATTGGGCGTTTATCGCCGTCGTGGTCATCTCCAGCCTGATCAGTTTGAAGCGCGGTTTCGTCAAGGAAGCGCTCTCTCTGCTCACCTGGATCATTGCTGGTGTTGTCGCCTGGATGTTCGGTGGTGCGCTGTCCCACCATCTTGCCGAGTTCATCAGTACTCCTTCCTTTCAAGTCATTGCGGCTTGCGTGATTCTGTTCGTCGTGACCTTATTGGTAGGCGCGCTGATCAATTTTCTCATCGGGGAACTGGTTCGGGTGACCGGCTTGTCCGGCACGGATCGCTTTCTGGGCATGGTATTCGGTGCAGCTCGAGGCGGGTTGTTGATCGTGGTGCTGGTGGGTCTGCTCAGCCTCGCGCCGGTACAGCAGGACCCATGGTGGCGTGAATCGGCACTGCTGCCGCATTTTCTGTTGGTTGCCGACTGGTCAAAGAACC
>DPSI01000558.1 GCA_003527165.1 Pseudomonas sp. | reverse complement strand
CGCAGGTGATGCCGGCCGCGATCGACACGATCAGCTGATTCGATTGCAGGTGAGCAGCGAGATCGCGGCAGACTGCCTGCATCACCTGCGGCTTGACGGCGAGCACGACGATGTCGACCCCGGCGAGCGCTTGTCCGTTGTCGGCAAAGGTCTCGACGCCATGCGTGGCTTCGAGCTCTGCACGTTTGTCGGCGCCGGGATCACTGGCGCAGATGGACGTGGCGGGGATGCCCTGGGCGCGTAGCCCGCCGATCAGGCTGGCGGCCATATTGCCGGCGCCGATAAAGGCGATACGAGGATTGCTCATGAGGAGGTTCCTTTATTCATGCGGAGGGCGTCCGTAGCTGTCTGCGACGGATAAGCGCGGGCGCCGAACAGGGCGGTGCCGATGCGGACCCAGGTGGCGCCTTCGGCGATGGCGGCCTCCAGGTCCTGGCTCATGCCCATAGAAAGGGTGTCGAGATCGAGGTCAAGATTGCGTTGTAGCTGCCGCAGGCGGGCGAAAGCAGCGCGCTGCTCGGCCGGGTCCTCGGTTGGCTCAGGAATTGTCATCAGTCCGCGCAGGCGCAGGCGAGGCAGGGCAGCAATGGCGTGCGCCAGTTCCGACACGTCCTGCGGTTCGCAGCCGGACTTGCTGGCTTCGCCACTGACGTTGACCTGCAAACAAATGTTCAGGGACGGCAGCGACTCGGGGCGTTGGTCGGAGAGGCGCTGAGCGATTTTCAGGCGATCCACCGAATGCACCCAGTCGAAGTGTTCGGCGATTGCCTTGGTCTTGTTTGACTGGATCGGACCGATGAAATGCCAGGTGAGGGAAAGGTCGCTCAGGGCGATCTGCTTCTCCAGAGCTTCCTGCAGGTAATTCTCGCCGAAATCACGCAGCCCGGCGTCGCTGGCCTGGCGGATAGCGTCGGCTGGCTGCGTCTTGCTCACAGCCAGCAGGCGCACCTCGTCGGGATCGCGCGCTACAGCTTGCGCCGCCTCACGGATGCGCGCTGCGACCTTTGCAATATTGTTCGCTATCGTGGACATTACCTGCGCCTGCCACCTTAGGGTCTGCGCGGCATTCTACCTGCTTGCTTGTAATTGGGGAGTCCCATGGATATCACAGAACTGCTGGCCTTCAGTGCCAAGCAGGGTGCGTCTGATTTGCACCTGTCTTCCGGCCTGCCGCCGATGATTCGCGTTGACGGCGATGTGCGCCGAATCAACCTGCCGGCGATGGACCACAAGCAGGTACACGCGCTGATCTACGACATCATGAACGACAAGCAGCGCAAGGATTTCGAAGAGTTCCTCGAGACTGACTTCTCGTTCGAAGTGCCGGGCGTGGCGCGTTTCCGCGTCAACGCGTTCAACCAGAACCGCGGTTCAGGTGCGGTGTTCCGGACCATTCCATCGAAGGTGTTGACCATGGAGGACCTCGGTATGGGCGAAGTTTTCCGCCAGATCACCGACGTGCCGCGCGGCCTGGTACTGGTCACCGGCCCCACCGGTTCGGGCAAGTCGACCACCCTGGCGGCCATGCTCGACTACCTGAACAGCACCAAGTACCACCATATCCTCACCATCGAGGACCCCATCGAGTTCGTTCACGAATCCAAGAAGTGTTTGGTCAACCAGCGTGAGGTACATCGCGACACGCTCGGCTTCTCCGAAGCGCTGCGTTCGGCATTGCGGGAAGACCCGGACATCATTCTCGTCGGCGAAATGCGCGATCTGGAGACCATCCGCCTGGCGCTGACCGCTGCGGAAACCGGGCACCTGGTGTTCGGCACCCTGCACACCACCTCGGCGGCCAAGACCATCGACCGTGTGGTCGACGTGTTCCCGGCGGAAGAAAAATCCATGGTCCGCTCGATGCTCTCCGAGTCGCTGCAGGCGGTGATCTCCCAGACCCTGCTGAAGAAGGTCGGCGGTGGGCGGGTGGCGGCGCACGAGATCATGATCGGCACGCCCGCGATCCGGAACCTGATCCGCGAGGACAAAGTCGCGCAGATGTATTCCGCGATTCAGACCGGTGGTTCGCTGGGCATGCAGACGCTTGACGCTTGCCTCAAAGGTCTGTTGGCCAAAGGGCTGATTTCGCGCGACAGTGCCAAGGAAAAAGCCAAGCAGCCGGAAAACTTCTAACCTACGGGAGGCTCGGCGGCGCTGTCGCCTGGCTTCCGCTTCGCTACGACGCGGCTACGCCGGACTACGAGAACGACGATGGAATTCGAGAAACTGTTGCGCCTGATGGTCGAAAAGGGCGGCTCCGATCTGTTCATTACGGCTGGCGTGCCGCCTTCGATGAAGGTCAACGGCAAGATACTGCCGGTGAACAAGACGCCGATGTCTCCGGAAATGACCCGCGAAACCGTGCACGCGGTGATGAACGAGCAGCAGCGCCGCGAATTTACCGAAAACCACGAATGCAACTTCGCCATCAGCGCGCGGGGCATCGGCCGTTTCCGCGTCAGTGCCTTCTATCAGCGCAATCTCGCTGGGATGGTGCTGCGCCGCATCGAGACCAATATCCCGACGCTCGAAGATCTGAAACTGCCGGACGTGCTAAAAAAATTGGCGATGACCAAGCGCGGGCTGGTGCTATTTGTCGGTGCGACCGGTACCGGCAAGTCGACCTCGCTGGCGGCGATGATTGGCTACCGCAACAAGAACTCCAGCGGTCACATCATTTCCATCGAAGACCCGATCGAGTTCATTCATCAGCATCAGAGTTGCATCGTCACCCAACGTGAGGTCGGGATCGACACCGATTCTTTCGACGTGGCGCTGAAGAACACCCTGCGCCAGGCGCCGGATGTGATCCTCATCGGTGAGGTACGCACCCGCGAGACCATGGACTACGCAGTCGCATTCGCCGAAACCGGCCACCTTTGCTTAGCGACCTTGCACGCCAACAACGCCAACCAGGCGCTGGACCGGATCATCAACTTCTTCCCTGCCGATCGGCAGCAGCAGGTCTGGATGGACCTGTCGCTGAACCTCAAGGCCATCGTCGCCCAACAACTGATCCCGACGCCCGATGGCAAGGGCCGTCGCGCGGTCATCGAAGTGCTGATCAATACGCCGCTGGCGGCTGACCTGATCCGCAAGGGCGAGGTTCACGAACTCAAGTCATTGATGAAGCGCTCCACAGATCTGGGCATGCAGACCTTTGACCAGGCGCTGTACAACCTCTATGTGCAGGGCGAAATCACCTATGAAGACGCCTTGCTGCACGCCGACTCGTCCAACGATTTGCGACTGATGATCAAGCTGGGTTCGGAAACCGATGGCGAGCATCTGACCAGTGTTTCTCAGGGGTTGACCCTGGAGGTCAGCGAGGACGATCCGGGGCGCAACTTTCGCTGATCAGGTCTGCCTTGGCAGGCCGATGCGCTTGCCCGCCCGCTTGGCGACGCGTTCGGCCTGGCCGTCACGTTGGGCTCCAGCGCGAGCACGGCTCAGCAATTGCGGTATCAGCTGCCCTTCGGGCAGGTTCTTCCAGAAGCGCACCGGCAGATTGCTTTGCATCACCTCGCGGTTCAGTCGCGCCGGGTTGAAGGTGCTCTCGTAATAGGTCTTCCACAGTTCCGCGCCGGGATCTTGCGCGGTTTGCGCCAGTTGATGCCAGGCGGGCGGACAAGGACTGGCGTAGTGCATGCCCTGCCCATCCCAAAAGACTGCATCATCTGGCGTCGCGATCAGCCAGGAATGCAGGCCCATTCGCTCGGCGAAGTGCGGCGCCGCGCTGATCAAGATGTCGTGCGCAGGCTCGAACCAGGCCACATAGTGCGGGACGCTGTCGCTGTCCGTTGGGCTGAAGCGTAGAAAAGCGTGCATATGGTGCGCTTCGCGGCGTACGGCCTTGATCCGCGCATGCAGTTTGCTGCCATCGACGTCGCCGGCCAGTCTGGCCGTCGGATCGCCCTGGGCGACACGCCAGAGAATGCGATACAGCAGGCTCCAGCGGTCGCCGGTGCGAAAGCGCGCCGCGCTTTCCAGTTCGACGATCAGCTGCCTCGGAATGCGTACCGGTGGTGCCGGCTCAATCGATTCGATCGGTTTGAGCGCATCGGGCTCGTCGAACAATCCACCCGCATCACTGCCGCCGAGCCATTCCACCTGATGCGGCGCGATCCCGTCGCGGAGCAGCTCACGCGCGGCGGCGCGCCAGCCATCGAAACTGCTGTCAAAGCGCACCTGACGCATCACCACAACCCCATCTGCACAGGCCCCTCGCTGAGTTGTCGTCGCAAGGCACTAGACTCCTGGTAGGCCAGGCTCGGTCGGTAGTCCTGGGTAATGACGAAGGGTTTGGCTTTTTCCAGCGAGCAGCGAAGGCGTGCCAGGTCTTCGAAGCGGATGCGCTTCTGCCGGCGCAGAGCGACCAGGCGCTTGGCACTGAGGATTCCAATCCCGGGGATGCGCGCGATCAGTGATGGGTCGGCCCGATTCAGGTCGACCGGAAACTGCTCGCGGTTGGACAGCGCCCAGGCAAGCTTGGGGTCGATATCCAGCGGCAGGTTTCCTGGGCCAGCGAGCAATTCGCCGGCCCGAAAGCCGTAACCGCGCATCAAGAAGTCGGCCTGATACAGGCGATGTTCGCGCAGCAGTGGCGGTGCTTCGAAGGGTACCGTCTTAGGGCTGTGCGGAATGGGGCTGAATGCCGAGTAATAGACGCGGCGCAGACGGTAGTCACCATACAGCGACTGAGCGGTGCGGAGAATGGTGCTGTCGTCCGTCGCATCGGCGCCAACGATCATCTGGGTGCTCTGGCCCGCCGGCGCGAAGCGCGGCGCCCGTTTCTCCGCCTGTGCTTCGGTCTCACCCTCGCAAATGACCTGCATGGCCTGCTTGATGGTCACGACCTGTTTCTCCGGCGCGAGGCGGATCAGGCTGGAGCCGGTCGGCAGTTCGATGTTGACGCTGAGGCGGTCAGCGTAACGGCCAGCTTCGGCGATCAGCATCGGATCTGCATCCGGGATGGTTTTCAGATGGATGTAACCGCGAAACTCGTGCTCCTCGCGTAACTGCTTGGCCACGCGGATCAGCTGTTCCATGGTGTAGTCGGCCGAGCGAATAATGCCGGAGCTGAGAAACAGGCCGCTGATGCAGTTACGGCGGTAGAAGTCGAGGGTCAGCGTGACCACTTCTTCCGGAGTAAAGCGTGCCCGGGGCACGTCACTGGAACGCCGATTGACGCAGTACTGGCAGTCGTACAGGCAGAAGTTGGTCAGCAGCACCTTGAGTAGGGCCACACAGCGGCCGTCCGGCGTGAAGCTGTGGCAGATGCCCATGCCGTCCGTGGCGCCCAGTCCGCTGCGGCCTTTGGAGCTGCGCTTTGGCGCGCCGCTGCTGGCACATGACACGTCATATTTAGCGGCGTCGGCAAGGACGCTGAGTTTTTCGATCAGTTGCATGGAGATTGCCATTATACTGGTTTTATATACAGTATCACGGTCAGTCAATGGAACAAGGCCCGCTCGGCGGAAGCGTCAACTCGTCCAAATCAGATAAGCTCAAGGACGCGTTACCCAAACCAGACAGCGAGGCTCAGATGCGGCAGAACACCCATAGCACCCTGATCGGCTATCTCCTGTGGATTTTCGGATTCCTCGGTTCCCACCGCTTCTATTACGGCAAGCCGATCACTGGCACCATCTGGTTCTTCACCCTCGGCCTGTTCTTCGTTGGCTGGATCATCGATCTGTTTCTTATTCCATCGATGGATCGGGAGGCCGACATGCGCTTCCAGCCGGGGCCAATCGACTACACCGTGGCCTGGATCCTACTGACCTTCTTGGGGGTCTTCGGCGTGCACCGGATGTATCAGGGCAAATGGATTACTGGCCTGATCTATCTGTGCACCGGCGGGCTGTTCTTCGTGGGCGTGCTCTATGATTTCTGGACGCTGAACAGCCAGGTATCGATGCGCAATATTGAGAAGCGCTGGTAGCCATGAGCTTCGAGGCACGGCCCGGCCTGTGTGCCGGGCCGCCTCTACTCAGGGTTCAGGCTTGAAAGGCGACTCTGCCGTCCACGATCGTATGGCGCACCGCGCCCGGTAGGCAGTGGCCGATGAAGGGGCAATTACGGCCTTTCGAGTGCCAGGCTTCGCCAGCGAGAGTCGAGCTGCGTGGGTCGAACAGGACCAGGTCCGCGGCGGCGCCGACAGCCAGGCGACCAGCCGGGAGTTGCAGTGCGGTGGCCGGGCCGCTGCTCAGGCGGGCCAGCAGGGTCGGCAAATCGAGCAGGCCATCTTCGACCAGCGTCAATGCCAGCGGCAAAAGGATTTCCGCGCTGCTGATACCGGGCTCGGTTTCCCCGAACGGCGCCTGTTTGGCATCCGCCTCGTGGGGTTGGTGATGGCTGGATATCGCCGAGATGACCCCGGATTTGACAGCTTCGCGCAACCCGTCACGGTCGGCTGTGCTACGTAGCGGCGGCTGCACGTGGTAAAGACTGGAAAAACCATGCAGCGCTTCATCGGTCAGTATCAGCTGATACATCGCCACATCGGCGGTGACCGGCAGGCCGCGCGTCTGGGCGTCAGCGATCATCTGCGCGCCCCGGGCGGTGGTGAGTTGGCTGAAGTGGGCGCGGACGCCAGTCTGTTCCACCAGCAGCAGGTTGCGCGCCAGGGCGATGGTTTCGGCTGTTTCCGGGATACCGGCCAGCCCTAGAAAGGCCGCCGCGGGACCTTCATGGGCCAGCCCGCCTGCGGCCAGGTCGGCGTCCTGAGAATGGATTACGACGGTGAGATCGAAGGTCGCCGCATATTCCAGTGCTCGACCCAGATTCCGGTTGCTGGTGAAGTTGGTCAGGCCGTTGCCAAAGGCGACGCAACCGGCATCGCGTAACGCGACCAGTTCGGCGAGCTGTTCACCCGCCAGATTCCGGGTCAGGGCGCCGACCGGAAACACCTTGGCATGGCCGGATTCGCGCGCCCGGTCGAGAATCAGCTCGGCGACCGCGGCGGTGTCCAGTACCGGTTTGGTGTTCGGCGGGCAGCACAGGCTGGTAATGCCGCCAGCGGTAGCGGCCAATGTTTCGCTGGCGATGCTGCCCTTGCGGCTGTAGCCCGGCTCGCGCAGGGCAACCGACAGATCGACCAGGCCGGGCGCTGCGACCAGCCCTTGAGCATTGATAGTATGCGCCGGGCTGAAGCCCGCCGGCGCCTGGCCGATGGCCACGATCTTGCCGTCCTGACAGTAGATACCGGTGACTTCATCGCGCCCGCTGGCGGGGTCGATCAGCCGAGCGTCGAGGATTTCGATAGGCATCAGTGCTGCTCCTCGGCCGCGTACTCGTTTTCGAGTTGTCGCTGGGTGGTCTGGCCGCTCATGGCCATGGAAAGCACCGCCATGCGAATCGCGATGCCATAGGTTACCTGGTTGAGAATGACCGACTGAGTGCCGTCCGCCACCGCCGATTCGATCTCGACGCCGCGGTTGATCGGCCCCGGATGCATGACGATGGCGTCCGGCTTGGCCAGCGCCATGCGCTGCGTGGTGAGGCCGTAGAGGCGGTAGAACTCACCCTCGCTGGGCAGCAGGCCGCCCTGCATGCGCTCCCGCTGCAGGCGCAGCATGATCACCACGTCGACATTGCGCAGGCCTTCGTTCATGTCGTGGTAGACGCTGACGCCGTACTGCTGCAGACCGATCGGCAATAGCGTTTTCGGCCCTATCACTCGGATGTCCGGACAGCCGAGGGTTTTCAGCGCCAGCATGTTGGAGCGCGCCACCCGCGAATGCAGGATGTCGCCGACGATGGCCACCGACAGCTTTTGAAAGTCACCCTTGTGGCGCCGGATGGTCAGCATGTCGAGCATGCCCTGGGTCGGGTGCGCATGACGGCCGTCACCGCCATTGATGACCGCTACATCGGGGCAGACGTGCTCGGCGATGAAGTGCGCCGCACCGGAGTCGGCATGACGCACGACGAACATGTCCGCCGCCATGGCCTCGAGGTTGCGCAGCGTATCGGTAAGGGTTTCGCCCTTGCTCGTGGACGATGTCGAGACGTTCAGCGTGATCACGTCCGCCGAGAGACGCTTGGCCGCCAGTTCGAAGGTGGTGCGGGTGCGCGTGGAATTCTCGAAGAAAACGTTGCAGACGGTCTTGCCACGCAGCAGCGGGACCTTCTTGACCGCTCTGGCGCCGACTTCGAGAAAGGAATCGGCGGTGTCGAGGATTTCGGTAAGCAGTGCGCGCGGCAGGCCATCCAGGGACAGGAAATGGCGCAGCTGACCATTGTCGTTCAGCTGTAACGGGCGCTTGGCGTCGGTAGGCGTCATCGCGAGAATCTCAATTGGCGGAGGCGAGGGTCTGGTACTCGAGGGCGAGCGGTGCCGGGCCGAGCAGCTTGACCCGCTGATCGGACGGCAGGGACAACGTCGCACCGACCACATCCGGTCGGATTGGCAGCTCGCGGGCGTTGAGGTCGAGCAGGCAGACCAGGCTGACACTGGCGGGCCGGCCATAGTCGAACAGCTCGTTGAGTGCGGCGCGAATGGTGCGCCCGCTCATCAGTACGTCGTCGATCAACACCAGGTGCTGGCCATCGATCTCGAATGGCAGTGCCGAGGGGCGGACCTGCGGATGCAGGCCATTCTGGGTGAAGTCGTCGCGATAAAAGGACACATCCAAGACGCCGAGCGCTTCCTGCTTGCCGCGCAGGTCCAGTAATGCCTGGCCAATCCAGACGCCACCGGTGTGGATACCGATAAAGCGGGGCTCCGATATGCTGCGGCTGTTCAGATGTTGATCCAGCGCCGCAGCCATTTCCGGCAGCAGCTGATCGGGGTTCGGCAGGGTCATCGTTTCTCCTTGAGGGCGCTTCAGGCGCCCTGCTGCGCTGTCAGCCAGCCTTCGAGTAAAAGGGCCGCGGCGAGGGCGTCGACGGGGCGCTCACGGTAGCCGCCGTGCTGCCCTCCGCGCAGGCGCTCGCCTTTGGCCTCGTAGGTCGTCAGGCGCTCGTCGTGGGTATGCACCGGCAGGTTGAAGCGGCCGTTGAGGCGCCGAGCGAACTTCTCCGCACGGGCGCTCATTTCGCTGGGGCTGCCGTCCATGTTCAGCGGCAGGCCGACCACCAGCGCGTCCGGCTGCCATTCGCGTAACAACCCCTCGATCTGCGACCAGTTGGGGACGCCATTCTGCGCTTTGAGCACGCAGAGCTCTCGAGCCTGGCCGGTAATCACCTGGCCGACCGCAACCCCGATCTGCTTGGTGCCATAGTCAAAACCCAGCAGCAGGCGCAGGGCACTCATGCGTGGCCGACCTGGCTGCTTAAAAGTCTGAGATCGACCCCGAGCGACGCAGCAGCGGCGGCCAAGCGTTGCTCATACGGCAGATCGAAGAGAATATGCGGCTGCGCCGGGCAGCTCAGCCAGGCGTTATCGGCCAGCTCTGTCTCGAGCTGGCCCGGCTCCCAGCCGGCGTAGCCGAGGGCAATGAAGTGTTGCTTGGGGCCGTAGCCGTCGGCAATGGCGAAGAGCACGTCTTGGGAGGTGGTTACGCCCAGCTCGCCAAGGCCGAGCGTTGCCTGGAACTGAGCGTCGGCCGGGTGCAATACGAAGCCCCGATCCGTCTGTACCGGACCACCGGAGTAGATCGGCAGGTGCTGGTTGACGGGATCCACGGGTTCGTCCGGGCGCAGTTGTTCGAGTATGTCGGCCAGATTCAGCCTGCTCGGTCGATTGACGATGAGTCCCATAGCGCCGTCCCGAGTGTGTTCCACCAGATAGATCAACGCCTGGGCGAAGTTGGGGTCTGCCATGTGCGGCATGGCAATCAGGAAATGATGCTTGAGGTAGCTGGGCGAGGTCGCGTTCATGGGTGCTAGCTTAAGCGTTGCGGGCGGGGCCGTGAAGCCGCACGCGCCCGCTTGCCGCGTTGCCTGCGGCGCCGCCTGTGTCTGGATGCGGCTGATCAGCGGCTCGACAGTCGGTCGCCACGCTCGAAGCGCCAGGTTCTGATGATCTCGACCTGGTCGAACTTCTGCGCCAGCTCCCCTGAGAAAGGCGCGAAAGGTGCCGCGAGCCTGACGATGCGCATAGCCGCCTCGTCGAGCACCGCTTGCCCTGAAGACTCGAGCACCCGCAGCTCTTGCACCGCGCCGTTGCGGTCGATGACCACCAGCATGCGCAGGCTGCCGTAGATCTGCTGACGACGAGCTTCGTCGGGGTAGTTGAGATTGCCGATGCGCTCGACTTTTTTGCGCCATTCATCGCGGTACCAGGCGCTGATGTCCCGCATGGTGGCGGCGCTGTTCTGGCGACTGACGCGAGGCCGCTTGGCGTACTGCTCGACCTGTTGGGCGAGCTCTGCCTCAAGGCTGGCGATTTCCGCGCTGAGCTGCGAGCTGTCATAGACAGGCGCTGGCTGCGCCTGTGGTTGCGGCTTGTTTTCCTGGGGCTTTACCGGAGTCTTGTCTGGCTGCGGTGCACGTGTCGCGACGGCGGATTTCGGTGCCTCGCTGCGATTGCTTGGTGGCGGAGAGGAAGCCGGCGTCACCTTGCGTACCTGGGTGTCCTGAAACGGCGCTTGCTCGGTCGTCTTCGGCGACGCTTTGTGCTCCAGCGTGCCGCTGCCCTGCTGGTTATCCTGGGCGAGGAAGTCGGCTTCCTTCGGCTTGTCTTCGCTTTTGAACGTAGACAAGGTGATTTCCAGCGTCTTGCTGATCTGCTTCGGCTCGGACAGGGTAAAGCCGAGCCCTAGGATGAGCGCTGCATGCAGGGCGGCTGCGAGAAAAATCGTGAAGCCGAGACGATCCGCCGGGCGGACGCCGGTATGGGCAGGGGTGGGTTGGCGTGTAGCGGCGTTCATCGCATTTCAGTCGACTCGAAGTGCGCGCAGTCTGCCCAGCGCGACTGCAAAAGTCTATGAACCAGGCGGCAGCTTTGGCGCGTCGGTGTGATGAGGTAATTCGCGGCGCGACGCAGCCAGGAGGCCGCAGGCATCCGTACCGGCGGTGGCGGTTGGCTCGGCGCACCAACCGCACGTCTGGCTAGGTGTTGGGTCGGTTTTGTAGTTTTGCGGCGATGGCGTCCATCAGATGATCGCCTATGCGGGTGTCGAATGCGTTGTCGATCTCGCGAATGCAGGTCGGGCTGGTGATGTTGATCTCGGTAAGGAATTCGCCGATCACGTCCAGACCGACAAAGAGCAGGCCGCGCTTGCGCAACTCCGGTCCGACGATGGCGGCAATCTCTCTATCTCGGTCCGACAGTGGTTGTGCTACACCGCGTCCGCCAGCGGCGAGATTGCCACGGGTTTCGCCAACTGCAGGGATGCGTGCCAGGCAATAGGGCACCGGCTCGCCGTCGATCATCAGGATTCGTTTGTCGCCATCCTTGATGGCTGGGATATAACGCTGCGCCATGATCTGGCGGCTGCCATGCTCGGTCAGCACCTCGAGAATCACCGAAAGGTTCGGATCGCCTTCTCGATGGCGGAAAATCGAGGCACCACCCATTTCATCCAGTGGTTTGAGAATGATGTCACGCTGCTCGCGGGCAAACTCCCGCAGAATGTCGGACCGCCGACTGACAAGCGTCGGCGGCGTGCATTGCGGGAACTGAGTGGCAAAGAACTTCTCGTTGCAATCGCGAAGGCTTTGGGGGCGATTCACCACCAGCGTGCCGCTCTGTTCGGCGAGTTCCAGCAGGTAGGTCGCGTACACGTATTCGCTGTTGAAAGGCGGGTCCTTGCGCATCAGGATGACGTCGAGTTCGGCCAGAGGGCTGTCAAGCTCCTCGCCGGCTTCGTACCAGTGCTGAGGATCGGTGAAGACCTTGAGCGGGCGCATGCGGGCCCGTGCCTCGCCGCCGAGCTGGTACAGGTCGCGCTGCTCCATATAGTAGATCGTCCAGCTGCGAGCCTGGGCTGCAAGCAGCATGGCCAGGGAGCTGTCCTTTTTGAAGGCGATCTGCGCGATTGGGTCCATGATGATCCCGACGCGAACAGTCATGTGATGATCTCCAACGAAAGGCAGAACGGAGCTGCCGAGTGCTTGAAATGTCGACGCAGATTGGCGGCGGTTGTGCGTTGGGTCAAGGAAAATCCCGCTGCCCTGGCGGCAGATAGCTTGCACTAGAGGAGTGTGCTAAAAAGGTCCGGCGATTGGGTGCAGCCCATCGATGGTAGGGCCTCTGGCGCACTGACATAACGATAAACTACGACTCACCGAGGCGATGGTAGGGCGAAATGGAACAGCACTCCGAGGGCTTGAAGGTCATGGTGATCGACGATTCGAAAACGATTCGTCGCACCGCCGAAACGCTGCTGAAAAAAGTAGGTTGTGATGTGATCACTGCGGTGGATGGCTTCGATGCGCTCGCCAAGATCGCGGATAGCCATCCGCGCATCATTTTCGTCGATATCATGATGCCCCGGCTTGATGGTTATCAGACCTGCGCGCTGATCAAGAACAACAGTTCATTCAAGTCCACCCCGGTGATCATGCTGTCCTCCAAGGATGGCCTGTTCGACAAGGCCAAGGGGCGGATCGTGGGGTCAGATCAATACCTTACCAAGCCTTTCAGCAAAGAAGAGTTGCTCGGTGCTATCAAGGCGCATGTGCCTGATTTCGCACCGGTTGAGCAAGTATCCTGAAGTTCGGCCCTGTGTGCCGCTGAAGCCTTTCCCACGGAGAAACCATGGCCCGCGTTCTGATTGTTGATGACTCGCCGACCGAGATGTACAAGCTGACGGCCATGCTCGAGAAGCATGGTCATGTCGTCCTGAAAGCCGAAAACGGCGCCGATGGCGTAGCGCTTGCTCGCCAGGAAAAGCCGGACGCCGTCCTGATGGATATCGTCATG
>DPSI01000115.1 GCA_003527165.1 Pseudomonas sp. | reverse complement strand
GTCGATGCACAGCAGCACGCCGCGTTGCTCGCAGCCCTCGCCCAGCCGGGGCAGATCGAGCCTGAGACCGCTGGCATATTGCACCGCGCTGATGGCCATCAGGCGCACCTTGGGGCCGCAGGCTTCCAGTAGCGCGGCTTCGGGATCGTCGCCCTTGAGGCTGACCTGTATCACTTCGACACCCTGCGGTTGTAGAGCCTCCCAGACTACCCGGTTGGATGGAAACTCCTCATCGCTGATGATGATCTGGTCGCCTGGCTTCCAATCCAGCCCGAATGCCACGAACGAAAGGGCCTCCGAGGTGTTCTTGACCAGCGCTATGTCTGCCGTCGCTGGCGCGTTGAGCAACCGGCGCAGACGCTCGCGCAGCCGGGTTTCTACGGCCAGCCACTGTGGATAATCGCGCGCGCCGATCGTCATGTTCTGCTGGGCAAAGGCCGTCACTGCTTCGGTCGCCCGGCGAGGCCAGGGCGCGACGGCGGCATGATTCAGGTATCGCAACCCTTCGATTTGTGGAAATTCGTCATTCAATGTACTCATGGCAGTGTTCCGTGCATTTTCTGACTAAACAGGCATAATCATCTGCTTCAATTTCAAGTCGCAGTCTCTTATGCAGAATGAACCCCGGAAGGTCCGCGAATTTCGCCGTCGCGAGCAAGAGATTCTCGATACCGCGCTCCAGCTGTTTCTCGATCAGGGAGAGGACAGCGTCACTGTCGAGATGATCGCCGACATGGTGGGCATCGGCAAAGGCACCATCTACAAGCATTTCAAATCCAAGGCCGAAATCTATCTGCGGCTTATGCTCGATTACGAGCAGGATTTGAATGAGCTCCTGCATTCACCGAGCCTTGACCAGGACAAGGAAGCGCTTTCGCGCGCCTACTTCGAGTTCCGCATGCGTGATCCCCAGCGTTATCGCTTGTTCGATCGCCTAGAGGAGAAGGTCGTCAAGGGAAACCAGGTTCCGGATATGGTCGAGGAGCTCCACCGGATTCGCGCATCCAACTTCGATCATCTGACTCAGCTGATCAAGGGGCGCATCTCCGAAGGCAAGCTCGAAGACGTGCCGCCGTATTTCCACTATTGCGCAGCCTGGGCGTTGGTGCACGGCGCGGTAGCCCTTTATCACTCGCCGTTCTGGAGCAATGTCCTGGAAGATCAGGAAGGTTTCTTTCAGTTTCTGATGGACATCGGTGTACGCATGGGCAACAAGCGGAAACGCGATTAGCCCACCGTCGCCGGGTGACGCTCGGCGCCTGGCGAAGCAGACTCTCGCCAGATGAGCACATTCCCATCAGCGATATCGAGCCGGTATCCCAACCGCCGAGCGAAGCGCATTCGCTCATCCTGCCGTCACCAATGGCTGCTCTTGGCCGCTGCGGCTTCGGTGATCAGTTACCCGTGGAAGTCCATCTGTGTGCCGGTGCGTACGGCTGGCGTCGGCTGTCGGACCGATCAGGAATACCTCCGCGGTCGAGTCACGAAACAGCACAGGTGATAGTCGGGGCGAATGCCCGGTTTCATAAGCGTTCCTATCAACGTTTAACCACAAGGGGCGGGTCAGCGATGCGTACCGATGCGCTCGGTTACTGGCTTGGGGAGGCTGAAGCGGCAGGATGACGCCGGTAGCCACTGCTTTGCACCGGGAAAAAAACGCTATTTGCCGGGGAGCGATCCGGCCCTGGGCCAGTCGAAAAACGAGCGTGCCTACAAACTCAGCGCAAGTAGCGAGAGATTGATGAGCCGAACCCGTGGCGTCCTCCTATGGTTCCTGGGCATTCTTGCGGTGCTGGTCGTGGCGCTGATCGTGCTCCTGGCCACCTTCGATTGGAACCTGCTCAAGCCCACCCTCAATGAGCGGGTGTCCGACACCCTCGGTCGGCCGTTCGTCATTCAGGGCGACCTCGATGTGCGCTGGCAGCGTGATCGCGAGGTGGCCGGCTGGCGTGCCTGGGTCCCGCATCCGACCCTGACCGCCGAAGACATTACCCTGGGCAATGCGGAGTGGGGCCAGGCGCCGTATTTCGTCCATCTCGACAGTGTCGCGGCGGACCTGCGTCCGCTGGCGCTGCTGGGCAAGCGCGTCAGCATCCCGGCCATCACCCTGGGTGGGCCGTCGGCGCACATCGAACGGCTCGCCGACGGCCGCGCCAACTGGGCCTTCGAAAACCTGGCCGCCAGCGACGAAGCGGAAGAGGAGAAGCCCTCCGCCTGGGTGTTGGATATCGGCACCATCGGCTTCGACAAGGGCAGCGCCAGCCTCGACGACCAGGTCTCGCGTGCAGAAGTGCAATTGAACGTCACCCCGCTGGGCGAGCCGGTGCCCTATAGCCAGATCCTGGCGGCGGCCCAGGGCGAGGGGGCGGAAGAAAGGCAGGCGCAAGCGGCGGCGACCCAGGAATACGCCTTCGCCTGGAATGCCGAGGGCCGCTACGTCGGCCAGCCAGTGTCCGGCGAGGGTCGGGTGGGCGGCCTGCTGGCGCTGCAGGACGCGGCGCTGCCGTTCCCGCTGCAGGTCGATCTGCGCGCCGGCAAGACCCGGGTGACGGTGGAAGGCACCCTGACCGATCCACTCAACCTCGGCGCGCTGGATCTGCGTCTGCGCCTGTCCGGCGATAGCCTGGGCAACCTCTACCCGCTGATCGGCGTGACCCTGCCCGACACCGGCGCCTATTCCACCGATGGCCGTCTGCATGCCGACCTGCAGAACCCGGACGGCGCCTCCTTCCGTTACGAAGGCTTCAACGGCCGTATCGGCGGCAGCGACATCCGGGGCGACCTCGCCTATGTCGCCAGCGAACCGCGCCCGCGGCTGACCGGCGAGCTGACCTCCAACCAGCTGCGTTTCGCCGACCTGGCGCCACTGATCGGTGCCGATTCGGAAAAATCCCGCCAGGCGCGTGGCGCGACCCGCAGGCAGCCGGCAGAGAAGGCGCTGCCGGTGGAGGAATTCCGTACCGATCGCTGGCGTGACATGGACGCCGACGTGCGTTTCGTCGGCAAGCGCATCGTCCATGACGAGGCCCTGCCCATCCAGGATCTGAACGCCCATGTGGTGCTCGCCGATGGGGTACTGAGCCTGCAGCCGCTGAGCTTCGGCCTGGCCGGCGGGCATCTGGAAACCAACGTGCGCCTGGACGGCCAGCGCACGCCACTGGCCGGGCGGGTGCGGCTGGACGCCCAATCGCTCAAGCTGCGGCAGCTATTCCCCACGGTCGAGACCATGCAGAAAAGCCTGGGCGAGCTGAACGGCAAGGCCGACATCCAGGGCACCGGCAACTCCGTCGCCGCCTTGCTCGGCAGCGCCAATGGCGAGCTGCGCCTGCTGATGAACGACGGTACCGTGAGTCGAAGCCTGATGGAGCTGGCCGGCCTGAACGTCGGTAATTACCTGGTCGGCCGGTTGTTCGGCGACGAGGAGGTGCAGATCAATTGCGCGGTGGTCGACCTGGGCATGAAGGACGGCCTGGCCGAGCCCCGGCTGTTCGTGCTGGACACCGAGAACGCGGTGATCAACGTCTCCGGTCGGGTCAACTTCAAGAACGAGAGCATCGATATGGACATCGTGCCGCGCTCCAAGGGCATCCGCATCATCTCGCTACGTTCGCCGTTGTACGTCCGGGGCACCCTGAAGAATCCCCGCCCGGGCGTGCATGCCGGCCCGCTGGCGCTGCGCGGTGCGGGCATGATCGTGCTGGGCGCTACCGTCGGCCCGGTGGCCGGCCTGCTGGCCCTGGTCGCGCCCAGCGGCGGGCAGGCGGACCAGTGCGGGCCATTGCTGGAGCAGGTGAAAAGGCTGCCTGAACGTTAAGTGAGGCCGCCGCGAGGCACCGGCGGCCGCGAATGAAGCGCCAACGGACCCTCGGGACTGTTGAGATTTCCCCAGGCCCAGCGGGGCGTAGCCGTGAAGCGAAATGGCTTCCGATACTCCGCCCCCAGCGTCGGGTGCGCCATGTGCACCGCCTACACCGTACTGCCTCGTCGCGAAGGCGCCCGCGTGCGGGTGAGTCTTCGACAGACCTATGCCCGTCCTTCGCCCGGATGGTTGAACGCCAGGAAGTGCCGCACCGTCGGCCGTCCTTCGCCTCGATGGAAGCGCAGTACCTCGGCCTGAATGTCGGCGTCCGCCTTGGACACCCGCTGATGCTGGCGCAGATGTTCGGCCCAGGATTCGACCTGGAACCATTCGAGCATCAGCGTCGGATCGGCCGCGTCCTCGGTGATGCCCCAGGCGTAGGCGCCATCGCGGCGTCGCTCGGCCGATAGCCGGGCAAGCGCCTTGAGAAAGTCGGTGCGGTCCTCTGGCGCGATGCGGTACACGATCTGGATCAGCACCGGCCCCCGGTCATGCTCGACCGGCGCCGCCGTCAGCGGCTCGGGCCAGTGCCGGGAGGGCATCAGGTCGGCATCGCCCTTGGCAACTTGAGACGGTGGGCAGCAAGGCCCGCCACGACCAGCCCGACGGCACCGGCCAGCAGCGTGAACGGGACGCCGATCAGCGGGGCGATCGCGCCCCAGCTCAGGCTACCAACGGTCATGGCGCCATTGAACAGGGTGAGGTACACGGCCAGCGAGCGGCCGCGTACCCAGTTGGGCAGGATGGCCTGCGCCACGCCGTTGAGCGTGGTCAGCGCCGTGATCCAGGCCGCGCCCAGCGTATTCTGTTGGTGGGGCGCCGTCCTATTTCGAGCGCCACGGGCATCCTGGCCACCCGCGCGACCTGGCTGAGCACCGCGCGCTGCAATACAGCTATTCGCGCAGCAGCAGCTGGCGTTTCCGTCACAAACGGCATGGCGGGTTCGCCCAAGCGATGTCCGCGTCGCTGTTAGCAAACAATGCCGAGGCGCTGGCGCCGGCCCTGAGGGCGGGGCAGGGCCTGGCGCTGCAGCCGGAATTCCTGGCTTGGCGCGACCTGCAATCGGGGGCGTTGGAGACGGTGATGGACGATTGGCAGGTGGAGCCGATCGCGCTGCACATCGTGACCCCACCGGGACGCAGCCGCCCGGCCCGCGTACAGGCGCTGATGGATTATCTCGCCGAACGCTTCGCCGCTGCGCCGTGGGCGCAGGCCAGCGGCGGGCTGGATGAGAGGTCGCTGGAACGCAATTGAGCTGACCGGAAGGTGTTTCCCAGTCGCTAGTTCCAGCAACGGTAGCTCCCCGCGCCGGCCCGCGGCGTGTGGTGGGCTTGAAACCGAGCGTTGGCGCGCTTGCGGAACCTCGGAGGTGTCCCATCAACGGGCGAACTCAACGTGATCGGCCAGTTGGCTACGGCTACTGTCGCGCCCGGTATGCATTCGCCACCTGAACACGAATGCAGTACAGAGCCTTGCCAAGCGTGCGCCGCACTAACCCATCGACTGCTGGCCTTTTCGCGGCGACAGTCTCTGGACGCGCCGGGCAGTTGCGCTACATCTCCGGGACGTAGGGGAAGGGAGTTGTTCCTATTCTGGCGGTGCGGCACAAGCGCATAGCACAAGTGCTGGAGGTCTTGGATTCTGTCCGAGCGTGCAACGCTTGGAACGCTCTCAAAGACGCTACTGTCTAGCTTGGACGTCAAACAAATCTGGTGATAAAGGGTGAGCTCGGTCAGGACAGGCGACATTGTTGGTGCAGGTTGAGGATCCCTCGCGCGCGTCGTTGCGCCAGGAGTGCAGCATGGGCTTTGACGCTGCCTTGCGCAAAGCTGGCGTGTTTGCTGCATTGCTTCGCTATTCGTCGGTTTTCCGTCAGGTGCAGGAGCAAATATGAGAGGGTTTAGCCTTATCGCGGCCATGTTCGTGTTAAGTGGATGCATGAAGGTAAGCGACATGGCCGAGGGCACCCGCCATCAGCTGCGAGATGCGGGCGTCCTCGATCACAGCGAGACCGTGAGGTCCGCTTCCTGGCGCCTGCAGCCCGATTCCTTTATCTATATTGCCCAAGGCCACTTTGTCCCGCCCGGTGACGCCTATCCGCGGCCGAACGTGGTCGCCGAAGAAGCCTTCAAGGGGTTCGTCGAGTACTTTCCCCTTGTCCGGCGCGCCCCGGAGCCTGCCGGGCTGGAAGAAGCGTTGAACCAGGCGTCCGCCGTTGGTGCCCATTACTTGCTATACACGCGATTTGCCGCTGCCGACGACCGCATCGGTAGTTTCGACGAGCTCAACGATCAGCGTGCCCTCGATCGTCTGGGTGTCGATACCAGCGTGGTTCAGTTGATGCTGATCGAGACCGGGAACCGGTATCTGGTCGATACGGCACGAATTCGCAGCCGTGGCGGGCTACTGAATATCTATGACGCGACGCCGCAGGTCTTGTTGGGGCCGCCACTGCGCGATTACGCGCGGCGCCTGACAGGCCTCAGCCGCTAAGGAGTACACATGAGCGATGCTGGAAAAGCCGCGAATCTGCTGGGTCAGATTCCAAAAGCCGACAACAAGGGCTTACCGCCTGTACACCTGTGGAATCCCCCGTTCTGTGGCGATCTGGACATGCGAATCGCCCGCGACGGCAGTTGGTTCTACATGGGCACGCCGATTGGGCGGCCCGCCATGGTGCGGCTGTTTTCCACGGTGATCCGGCGAGACGGCGACGATTACTTTCTGGTGACGCCGGTAGAGAAGGTTGGCATCACGGTTGACGACGCACCCTTCGTGGCGGTTGAGTTGGTGGTAGAGGGGAGCGGCGATGCTCAGGTGCTTCGCTTCATCACCAATGTAGGTGACGAAACGGAAGCGGGAGTGGAGCATCCGATGCGGGTCGAGTTCGATCCGGAGACTCAGGAGCCTGCGCCTTACGTGCACGTACGGGCCAATCTCGAGGCGCTGATTCATCGCAACGTGTTCTACCAGTTGGTGGAACTGGCCGTGCCGCACGAACTCGATGGCACCAGCTGGCTGGGTGTCTGGAGCCATAGGCAATTTTTTCCGATCGGCCGCGCCGAATAATCGCAAGGAACGAGACGTTTCACGGCTCAGCGGCTGTCAGAAATAACGGATAGGCGTCTTGCCACATGGCGCATCGGAAGAGCG
>DPSI01000113.1 GCA_003527165.1 Pseudomonas sp. | reverse complement strand
CGCTGACGAAATCCTGCAGCATTCGACAACGGTAATAGAACTCCCACAGCGGCCAATCGGGCGAACCTTCAGCGTGTACCTTCATGGCTTCGTGGTAGGCCTTGATCAACTGGCTGGGTAACCGTCGAGCCAGCATCTGCAGATGGGGTTCGCTGTGGCAACTGCCCTCGGTCAGGGCCTGGAAGGTTGCCGGGGCGACGCGCAGCAGCGGTGCGTAGGTATCCAGCAGCCCCTGGAGAATCCGGTAACCCTGGAGCTGCAGGGTCTCCACTTCGCGATGACAGAAGACCCGGTCCATCGCCACGTCCTTGAAGGTCTGCACGATGGCGTTGGGCAGGCTGGCGTCTTCCAGCAGCGCACGGTCCAGGGTGCCTTGATATACCACCTCGATATTTTCAATGAACTGCTGGGCCGCGTGCTGTACCAGCGGGTGGACCATATTCACCCGCAACCAGATAAAGAACTCGCCGACTTTGTTGATCGGCTCTTTCTGCGCGCGCGATTCGGCATAGGCGACCATGTTGCGGAAGCTGCGTCCGGTTGCCGCGATGGGCTCGTCTGGCGAACCATGCTCGGCGAACTTGGCCAGCAGCAGTTGCGACAGCTGCTCGATGGTGAAGATGCCCTTTTCCACCGAGTCCTCGATATCCGCCAGGCAGTAGGCGATGTCGTCGGCTGCTTCCATGATGTAGGCAACCGGATGACGGGTGCCGGGCTGAAGTGCCAGGGCCGTTCGCAGGTCGGTTACGAATGACTCCTCGGACAGATAGAAGCCCGGCTTCTTGTGCAGGTAGGCACCCGGCGTGCCCTTTGCCGGCCTCGGCGCATGCGCCGCACGGACATATTTGAGCAGGCCGGCCGTCTGGGTATAAGTCAGGTTCAGCCGCAACAGGCTGACCACCAGTCGAATCGCCTGGGCGTTGCCTTCGAACTGCTTGAGGTCGGCGAGCATGCGGCGGCGTAGCCCGGCATCGCCCTGCCCCGCCGGCACGGCGACAGCGAACAGTGTCTCCAGCTTGCCGCCAAACCACTCACCGATGGCGAACTCGCCAAAATGGCCGAAGGGCGGATTGCCAATGTCGTGCATCAGACAGGCCATCTCTACCAGGCTCTCCAGCGCGCCCTCGAGCCCATCGAGCCCATACTCGCTGGCCTTGTCGCCGAGCTGCTTGTATAGCGTGCGGACGATAAAACGGCCGGTCTGCTGCACTTCCAGCGAGTGCGTCAGGCGGCTGCGCACCGCTGCATTGCGCTCCAGCGGAAACACCTGAGTCTTCTGCTGCAGGCGACGCACGGCAGCAGAGTTGATAATGCGACCGCGGTCGCTTTCGAGCTGATCGATAACCAGCGACAGATCGTCCTCGGACGCCTTGAGCCCAGGCTCCAGCCGACTATAGGGGCGCTGGCGGGAAATCTTGTCCTTGAAATTAACGGGCCGCGGCATGATCGCTCTCGCTGGTGAAGAACCGCGAGCCTAGCGCGGCCCGCCGGCTTTACCAAGACCGCAGAGCGCCATGTCGGGCTCGGTCGATTAGAATGGGCCGCTCAGCCATGAGCGAAGCCACATGAACCGGTCGCAATTTCACCAGCAACATGCCGAGCGAGCGACTGCCGAAGCACGACGGCTACTCGAGCAACAGCCAGCACTGGGCGCCCGCTGGCTGCCATGGGTGGCCACGGAACTGTACCAGCTCAGCCCGCCGGAATACGCGGCGATGGTTCGCCGCGAGCTGGCCCGTCTCAACGAAAGCTGACGCCCCCAACGGCGCCTGCCTTTATTCGCATCAGGTAAACCCCATGCAATGGCCGGTTGAGGGACCCTTTCTAGGTGATCAATTATTGCGCCTGCCCGGCACTGAAAAGCCTTCGGCCATCGACAAACAGTTGGCGCGCGACGCGGTCTGGCTCGATATCGACGGTCTGGGGGGTAATCGGGTTGCCGATCGCCGCTTCCATGGCGGGCCAATTCGCAGCGTTTGTCATTACCCGGCCGAACACTATGCTCGATGGCGCAGGCTCTATCCGCACCTACAGCTCGGTCCAGCCGCCTTCGGTGAGAACATTTCCAGCCGAGGCATTGATGAGCACCAAGTGTGCATCGGCGATCGCTGCCGCTGGGGCGCGGCCCTGATCGAAGTGAGCCAACCGCGTTCGCCATGCGTCAATCTCGACCGGCGCCATGATGCGCGCGGTCTGGCACGGCAGCTGGCCAGGAGCGGCCTGACCGGCTGGCTGTACCGCACCCTTGAACCCGGCGAAATCGGCATTGGCTCGGCGTTACACCTGATCGAGCGCCCTTACCCAGCCGTCAGCGTGGCGCATCTCTGGCATAGCTTCGTTGATGACGCGACTGACAACAGCGAGCTGATCCGACTAGCCGAACTTCCGCCACTGGCAATGGAATACCGCAAGCGGTTCCGCCAGCGCCTCGATTCGAGACGGCGGCAACGCGACCAGCGCAGCTTGTTCTGACCCCTGTACCCGACGGCGAACGTAACCTCAGCGGTCGCCCGGCATCACCGGGTCGTTGCTTGCGGATATGCACCACCAACGAGATCCGCTACGCGCAGGTACGCTTCGAAAGCGAGGAGAGGCCGAATGCTCACTCGTATCGATGATGCGGTAGCGACCGCGAAAGAAAAGCGCTTGGCAAAACGAGAGAAAGCCAGCGGAGCGACAGCTCTGCTGAGCAGTCACGCCGCTCGCTGAGATCGCCCTGAGTTACAGCGCCCCGCCCGGTTCGGTTCCCGGTGCGGGGCGTTTAGCTGTCAGGCTGGCGAACCACCGAACGCCGTGCGCAAACGGTCCATCAGCCAGCCCCCGGCCACGTTGATCATCAAGCCCAGCATCACCAGCAGCGCACCCATGGCCTGCAACAGGCCCAGGTGCTCATCCAGCAGCAGCGCGGCCGAGGTCAGCCCCACCACCGGCACCAGCAACGAGAACGGCGCGACGGTATTGGCCGGGTAACGCGACAGCAGCCGGCTCCACAAGCCATAGCCCAGAATGGTCGCGCCGAAGGCCAGGTAGATCAGCACCAGCATGGCACTCAGCCCGAAACCACGCAGCGCGCTTTCGATTACCTGCGGGCCTTCCAACAGCCAGGACAGGAAAAAGAACGGAATCGGCGGAATCAGACTGCCCCACACCACCAGCCCAACCAGATTCACCTTGCCGACCTTGCGCGTGACGATGTTGCCCAACGCCCACATCGACGCCGCGCAGATGGTCAGCACGAAACCGGCCAGGGTCATGCTGCGGTCGCCCTGCATGCCGATCAGCAGCAGCCCGCCCGCCGCAATCAACAGCCCGATCAGGTTGGTAGGCCGCAGTCGTTCGCCGAGAAACAACGCCGCGAAAAACAGCGTAAAGAATGCTTGCGATTGCAGCACCAGCGAAGCCAGCCCGGCCGGCATGCCAACCTTCATCGCCGAGAACAGAAAGGCGAACTGTCCCAGCGATATAGTCGCGCCATAGGCAAACAGCCAGCGCAGCGGCATCTGCGGTCGCTTGATGAAGAGAATGGCGGGAAACGCCGCGAGCATGAACCGCAGCGCACCGAGCAGCATCGGCGGGATATCGTCCAGGCCGATCTTGATGACCACGAAATTCATGCCCCAGACGACGATTACGACCAGGGCCAGCAGCAGGTCCTTGGGCGACATGGCAGACTTCTCCGCAGGCAAAGACTCATTAAAGCCCGAGCGCTACGCAGGCGCACTCATACAGCGAGCGGGCAAAACGGCCATACAGTCGGCACCTCGTTGCGGTGTGGACGACCACCTACCTGGAGAGAGAGCACCCTGCGCGTGCCTGCATCAACTGCAACGGCTAGAATCGACATTTAACCAATTCCCGCACTGATCACGAGAGTAACCATGGGCGCACAGTGGAAAGCGAAACATAAGGAAGCGGCAGCCAACGCGAAGGGACGCACCTTTGGCAAGCTGTCGAAAGAGATCATGATCGCCGCCCGCAGCGGTCCCGACCCGGACATGAATCCCCGCCTGCGTCTGGTCGTGGAGCAGGCTAAAAAGGCCTCGATGCCTCGCGAAACGCTGGAGCGCGCAATCAAGAAAGGCGCCGGTCTGCTCGGCGAAAGCGTCAACTACGAACGCACCACTTATGAAGGTTTCGCCCCGCATCAGGTGCCAGTGATCGTCGAGTGCCTGACCGACAACGTCAACCGCACCGTAGCCGAAATCCGTGTGCTGTTCCGTAAGGGCCAGCTCGGCGCATCCGGCTCGGTTACCTGGGACTTCGATCATTGCGGCATGATCGAAGCGGCACCAGCGTCCACGGACGCCGACCCGGAGCTGGCCGCCATCGAAGCCGGCGCGCAGGATTTCGAAGCAGCCGAAGACGGCGCCACGCTGTTCATCACTGACGCCACCGATATGGACGTGGTCTGCCGCGCCCTGCCCGAACAGGGATTTACCGTGCAGTCAGCGCAGCTCGGCTATCGCCCGAAGAACCCGGTCACGACCCTGACCGACGCACAGCTAGAGGAAGTCGAAGCCTTCCTCACCGCGATCGATGCCCATGACGACGTGCAGAATGTCTACGTTGGCCTCGCGGGCTGACCAGCGATACGTTCCGAAACCGAATCAGGACGAGGCAAGCGATGAGCACCAACAAACCGAACACGCCCTATGCCCAGCGCGAGCAGGGCTATCGCGAAAAGGCCCTGAAGATGTATCCCTGGGTCTGTGGGCGCTGCGCCCGGGAATTCTCAGGCAAGCGGCTAAGCGAGTTGACGGTCCACCACAAGGATCACAACCACGACAACAATCCCGAAGATGGTTCGAACTGGGAGCTGCTCTGCCTGTACTGTCACGACAATGAACATTCACGCTATACGGACAATCAATACCACGCCGAAGCCAAACCAGGCAGCGACCTGGGCCCGAAGGAGACCTTCAAGGCCTTCGCCAATCTGGGCGATCTGCTCAAGAACAAGCCGGACTGATCACAGCCCGGCCTCTCGGTACCGGTCACTTCACCAGCAGTACCGGCACCGAGACCTCATGAACCACACGATTGGCAACCGAGCCGAGCAGCATGCCGGTGAAACTACCCAGACCGCGGGTGCCCATCACCACAGTGTCGCAGCCCAATCGCAGCACTGCATCGTTCACCTGTTGCGCCACATCGCCCAAAATCGCGTGGGTCTGATGCGCAATCCCTGCCGTCTGCAGCGCCGACGCGGCTTCTGCGAGGGTTCGGTGCGATTTGTCGAGAAAGCTCTTGTTCAACTCTTCAACCGCATCCGCCGTGACGAACTCGCCGTAAAGCACCGGTTCCTGCTGCACGTTCAGTACGTGCACCTGAGGCGGCTTAGGCGCGTCGGTGGCGAAATCGATGATGTATTGCAGCGCTCGTTTGGCGTTGTCCGAACCGTCATAAGCTAGAAGAATATTGCGCATAGTAGGTACTCCATCGACTGTTGAAGACAGCATAGACCAACGCCCAACCGCGCCTGGCCGCGAGGATCGCATCCGTTGCCTTGGATCAATCCTTTGCGGTAAAGCGCCTCCATTTCAAGGCCAGCTTATGGATACAACCTGCAGAGTTCCGTTTGGCGTCGGCGACGCTTCATTTCAAGCAGCCGGCGGCGAAACCGGCCTTGAGCGATTGGTTGCGGACTTCTACCGGATCATGGACGAAAGCGAATCTGCCGCTTGCGTGCGCCGCCTGTATCCGCAGGATTTGAGTGAATCGCGCGTACGACTGGCCGCGTTCCTCTGCGGCTGGCTGGGTGGACCGCGCCGTTACGCGGAAACGTTCGGCGCCATCAGCATTCCGCAATTCCATGCGCGCTGGACAATAGGAGAAACTGAGCGGGACGCCTGGCTCGAATGCATGGCTCAGGCCATTGGCAGGCAGCACTATTCAGCGGACTTTGCCAGTTATCTGTTGACGCAGTTGCGAGTACCCGCGGAGCGCATTCTCCAAGCCGGGCAGCGGGCCTGCCCAGCGCACCCGCACTAGCCTGGTTCCCGCCGCGGGCTGAACGGCCGAACCCTGAGCAGATCGCTGCGTCTTACCTTTGTGGGGCACGATGCGCACCCTGCGGCATCCGGATTCGAACAGCGCAGTCAGGTTATTTAAATGAAGATCCGCTTTGCCTCGGTCAATGAACAAAAGATTCGCGATGCAGGAGAATTTCTAAGGCAGAGCGGCATCGAGATCATTAACTTCCCGGTGCGCATCATCGAAACGCAGACCGAGGATCTGCATCAGTTGGTCAGCGACAAGCTCCTGGACGCCTTCAAGCTGATAGGCAAACCGGTATTCGTCGAGCATTCTGGCCTGTTCATCAACAGCCTGAACGGTTTTCCCGGGGGGCTTACGCAAACGTTCTGGGACCGCCTGCATGCGGTGCGCTTCTCTGAACTGATCGGTAGCCTGGAGGATCCCTCGGCGGTGGCACGCACCCTGATCGGCTACTGTGACGGCCGTAAGCGGCACTTCTTCAAGGGCGAAGTCGCCGGCAGGATTTCCCGCGAACCGGCGGGCGACGAAGGCTTCGAGTGGGATAATGTATTCATTCCCGACGGTTACTCCTGCACCTTCGCCGAGCTGGGTGGCGTCCATAACGATCTGTCCATGCGCAGGCGGGCCCTGGAGGCCTTTGTTACCCACCTGCGTGGGATCTGAAAGAGGTAGCCAATGCAGAAGCTGTTGGAGGCGTACCGGAATGATCGTCTGATTCTTTTCGTGGGCTCCGGCGTGTCCGCCAATATCGGCCTGCCGCCGTGGCGTAGCCTGATCGACGAAATCGCTCTACAGCTCGATTACGACCCCGACGTGTTCGATACCTACGGCAACTTCCTCTCGCTGGCCGAGTACTACCGCATCAAGAAAGGCAATATCGGCCCCCTGCGAAGTTGGATGGACCGTGAATGGCATAAGGACATCGAGATCCGTGATTCGGAGATTCACCGGTTGATCGTGCAGGGACGGTTTCCTGCCATTTACACCACGAATTACGATCGCTGGCTGGAAAATGCCCATGATGCCCATGGCGTCAGCTACATCAAAATCGCCAATGCCAGTGATCTGGTAAAAGCTCGCGATGGCGTTCGGCAGATCGTCAAGTTTCACGGCGACTTTGATGACGATGATTCGATCGTGCTGGACGAGACCAGCTATTACGAGCGGCTGCAGTTCGAAACGCCGCTCGATATCAAGTTGCGCGCCGACACCTTGAGTAAAGCCGTTCTGTTTATTGGCTACAGCCTTTCCGACACTAATATCAGATTGCTGTTCTACAAACTTTCGAAGATGTGGAATGAGCATGAGACCCTTGGGGTTCGGCCGATCTCATATGTCTTTTTGCACAAGCCCAATCCCGTACAGGAAGAAATTCTAAGGCAATGGGGCATCAAGATGATTACGTCTGAAGCCGACGAACCTGGACTGGCCCTTCGAAACTTCCTCAAGGAGCTGATAGAAGGATAATCAAATCGCGGCCGCATGGAGCAGCCAATAATCAATCAAGCGAAGCGTGAGAACGAGTGCGATGCCAAAGGACACCGCACTCGTTAGTCTCAGTAGTTGTAACCAATACCAACACTGTAGAAGAACGCACCATCGTCGTAACGATCCCGTGCATCGCTGCCGCTCTTGAACAGGAACTGATATTCAGCCATCGCGGTGACAAAAGTCTTGTCCTGGACCCAGTATTTGATACCGACTTCTGGCCCCCCCATGAAGGTCTCGTCGACTTCCTCGCCGTAGACCCCACCAACGCTCAGGCCTACAAACGGGCGGGTATTTCCGCTACCGAAGTGATAATCGTAAAACACGCGAGTCGACCCATCGAACTGGACGCTCTCCCCTTCCGAGTCTCGGGCATTTACCGTTTGCCGTACACCCCACATGGAAGCCTCATCCAGATAAGTACCCCAACTACCCTGTACTGAGAACACTGTATCGTC
>DPSI01000110.1 GCA_003527165.1 Pseudomonas sp. | reverse complement strand
GCGTCGGGCCAGCAACAACACACCGGTTAGCAAAAAGCACACTGCCAGGACCCCGAAATACCAGGTACCGCCGAGCAAGATGATTTTCCAGCCGCCGACGGCCAGCGCCAAACTCAGGATGATGCATAGGAGCGCACTGATGACGACCGCCACTCTTCCCTCCTTTCCGTGTTGTCAGGCTTCGGAGATGGCGGAACAAGGATCTTATGCGTGCATCTCCGGCGGTTTAACCCGCTGGGGCCGGCGACCCCGGGGATCGTCCAGCACTTTCAGTTGACCGTTGGTCAGCGAGAACGCTCCCCGCCGAAACCAATCAGCCCTCCATTTCACTTCCCATTCAGCCCGACCCGTAACAACTTGCCGCTCGGCGAATCGGTCAGCAGGTAAAGGTAACCATCCGGCCCCAGGCGGACATCCCGAATCCGCGCGCCCATCTGCTTCAGCAAACGCTCGTCGTGGGTGACCTTGTCGCCGTCGAGCTGCAGGCGGATCAGCGATTGATCCACCAGGGCGCCGATGAACAGGTTGTGCTGCCATTGCGGGAAGCGCTCCGCGTCGTAGAAGGCCATACCACTGATACCGGGGGACTGCTCCCAGACGTAGTGCGGCGGCTCGGTGCCCTGCACGGTTTCGCCCTTCGCTTCGGGTATGGGTTGACCTCCGTAGTTGATGCCATGGGTCGCCAGCGGCCAACCGTAGTTGCGCCCCGGCTGGGGAACATTGATCTCATCGCCACCACGCGGGCCGTGTTCGTGCGTCCAAAGCTTGCCGCTCCAGGGGTTGAGGGCGGCGCCTTGCTGATTGCGATGGCCGTAGGACCAACTTTCCGGGCGAGCCCCTTCGGTTGCGACAAAGGGGTTGTCGTCCGGAACCTTGCCATCGGGACGGATCCGCACCAGCTTGCCCTGAAGCTTGTCCAGATCCTGCGCGGTGGGCCGCTGGTTGTTTTCGCCCAGTGCGATAAATAGATGGCCTTGGCCGTCGAAAACCAGCCGTGAGCCGAAATGAATGCCGGTGGACAACTTCGGCTGCTGCCGAAAGATGACCGTGAAATCTTCCAGCCCGCCCAGGTCATCCGCCAGCCGGCCGCGACCCACGGCAGTGCCGGCCTTACCGTCCTCCCCCGCCTCCGCATAACTGAGATAGACCAGCCGATCCTGCTGGAAATCGGGCGACAGCCGCACGTCCAGTAAGCCACCCTGGCCACGCGCATAGACCTCCGGCACGCCATCGAGCGGCTCGGACAATTGCCCGCTGCCGTCCACGATGCGCAATCTGCCCGGCCGCTCGGTCACCAGCATGCCGGTGCCGTCCGGTAGAAATGCGACGGCCCAGGGGTGCTCCAGGTCATCGGCGACCGTTTCTACCGTGACCCGGCCTTGCTCGCTGTCGAAGTATTCGACTTCGGCGAAAGCCAGTGGCGAACAAGCCAGAACGAAACAGCAGGCGAAAGCACGGCGGGTATAGCGCAACATCAGTAGTCCTCCGGAGCGTTACTGTGACCATCCAGAAGACCATGGACGAAGAAAAAAGCTTCGGCAAATCGAAATTGGTGAAAAATCGAACAAAAATTAGCCAGATCTGTATAATGTCCGGTTCGACTGACCAAAGGAACCAGATGACGATGGCCTCCAAGACCACATCCGCCAAACGCAAGCCCGAACCCGCCAGCGAAACCAGCCAGTCCTTGGCCGCCCAGATGGCTGCCTTCCTGAAGGCCGGTGGCGAAGTTCAGAAGATCCCCAACGGCGTCAGCGGCCAGACCCAGGGCCCATCGCGCCAGATCACCATCAGCAAGAAGTAACTCCGCAATACGTAACCGATAAGCGAGCCTCCACTGCTATCGCAGTGGCTCGCAAGGTTTCCCTCCGAGACACCCGAGTCCCGCCATGACCGACCCGATACGCTTGTCCAAACGCCTCGCCGAGCAGCTCGGCTGTTCCCGGCGCGAGGCTGAGCTCTATATCGAGGGCGGTTGGGTCAGCGTCGACGGCCAAATCGTCGAAGCGCCATTTTTCAAAGTCGGTGACCAGCGCATCGAACTGCTGCCCGGGGCCACCGCCGCCGAAGTGCCGCCCGTCACGCTGTTGCTGCACAAGCCAGCCGGCCAACCCACCGCCACAGACCCCGCCAGCGCCCAGGTACAACTCACCAAGGCGAGTCACTGGTCTGGCGACGATGCACGCCTCACGCCCCGCGAGCGGCACTTTGCCCGCCAGACCGCCTTGCTGCCCCTGGAGCAGGACGTCAGCGGACTGGTGGTGTTCAGCCAGCAGCGCGAAGTGATCCGCAAGCTTGCCGATCCGCGCGACAAGCTGGAGCAGGAATACATCGTCGAAGTGGCTGGCGAGCCCGAGGACGGCGGCCTGGCGCTACTGGCCAAAGGCATTGGGCACCGCGGCAGAATCCTGCCCAAGGCCAAGGCCAGCTGGCAGAACGAAACCCGCCTGCGCATCGTGCTCAAAGCGCCGCAAGCCGGCGATCTGCGCCAGCTCTGCGAAGCCATCGGCCTGCAGTTGCTCAGCTGCAAGCGCATCCGCATCGGACGCTTGTCGATGGCCAAGCTGCCAGTCGGCGAATGGCGGTTTCTCGGCGAGCATGAGCGCTTCTAGACGGCCACTGCTCTGCAATGACGCCGGCTGCTCGCGCCTTACAACCGCTCGGCTATGCTGGTGTATTGAAAACGGACAGAAGCTATCCG
>DPSI01000111.1 GCA_003527165.1 Pseudomonas sp. | reverse complement strand
GTGACCAGCGGCGTGGCACGGGCGAGGCTGACGTAGATCACCAGCAACTGATCGATGAAGGGAATCCGCGCCATCCGCACCAGGGCGATACCCAGCCCCAGGACCACCCCGATGGCAATGGCGATGCCCGAGATCCACAGTGTGGTCCAGGCACCCTCGAGCAGCAGCAACCAGGCCTGTCCGTTCATGTCCGGCATTCCTTGAGCATTCAGAGGGCACGATGCGAAGCATCATGACGGCGGGAGCGAAGGTCCCGAGAGAGTGCTAGCAAGGCCGGGGCCAGGTTGCCGGCCGGCCTTGCTGCGGTGCGGCGGTCAGTCCATTCCGGCGAGCGAGTGGAACTGTTCGACGCTCTTGATTGGTTCGTTCGGCAGGTTCGGGAAGGCCTCGCCGAACCACTTGGTCTGCAGCTCGGCGAGCCGGCCGTTGTCGCGGATGTGGTTCATGAAACCGCTGAAAAATTCCAGCAGCTCGGGGCTCTGTTTGGACACCGGCCAGGCGGCGAAACCGTCGCCGGACACTGCAATGCCCTTGGCGAAGGTGTCGCCTCGGGTCTTGACCAGGTCGTTCACCGAAATAAGCGCGTTGACCACGTAATCCAACCGGCCATTGGCAAGGTCGGCGTAGGCTTCGGGGTAGGACTGGTACTCCACCACCTCGCCCATCTCGCAATTCTCCGCAGCCATCATCTTCTTCAACTCGGGCAGCCGTGCCAGCAGCGCGCTACCGGCCTGCACGCCCGCTTTCTTGCCACACAGGCTGGCGATGTCCGAAAGGCTGTCGTCGCCAGCGCGCTTGGCATAGAAGTGCTGCGCGGAGGCGAACGGTGGCGAAAAGTCGAATACCCGCAGCCGGTCGTCGGTCACCAGCGCGCCGGTGAAGGCGGCGTCGTACTGTCCGGATGACACCGAGGCGAGCAGGCCGGTCCAGGGCAGGATCTCCTGGCGTACGTCAAAGCCCTCGTCCTTGGCGTAGGCTTTCAGGTCGTCCAGCAGTTCCTTGTGGAAGCCTTCCGGCTGGCCGTCGACGATGTAGTTGAACGGCGCGTAATCGTCCTCCGTGGCGACGGTCATGTAACCGCGGGACTTGATTTCATCCAGGTCCACGGCGTTCACGCTGGACGCGACCGCGGCGGACAGCACGCAGCCGGCCAGCGTCAGGGTGCGCAGCAGGCCGCGTGATTTGGCGGCAACCGAATCCTTGCTTGAATGCGTCATGTCATTGCTCCAGTTCGACGGTGGGCTAGCCTGTCAGCCGCGCTGAGCGGCGGCTTGCTTTCACCTTAGGAGCCGGTTCGCAGGCGGCGATAGGTGCAGTTGCCGAGTTTCGACTGGCCAGTCGGTAGCGGGCGGCAAGCGATGGCGCAGTCCTTGCTTCGGATATGGCAAATGTCTGTCGATGGGATGGCGCCATGATCGACCACTACATCCACCTGGACTTCGACCAGCAGCGAGGCTTGCAGGAGCAGCTGCGCGAAACGCTCGTTTCGGCGATTCTGGGCGGCGGGTTTCCGGCCGACGAACCGCTGCCGTCGTGCCGCAAGCTGTCGCAGCAGCTGGCGGTGTCGCGCAACACTGTGGCGCTGGTCTACGAGAGCCTGTTGGACAACGGCTATCTGGTCAGCCGACCGCGCAGCGGTTACTACCTGCACCCGGACTACCAGTCGGCGGACTCTGCCTACGAACTGCCGCGAATTCCAGTGCTACACAAGGGCGAGGCTTCCTCCGACTCGGCCGAAGAACGCGCACCAGACTGGAGCTCGCGGCTGAAAATGCAGCCCAGCCTGAAACACGGCGTGCTGCGCCCCAGCAACTGGACACGCTACCCGTACCCCTTCGTCTACGGTCAGCCGATCCGCGAGCTGTTCCCGCTGGAGCGCTGGCGCGAGGTGTCCCGCTCACTGCTGCGCGGAGATCGCGAGCCCTGCTGGATGAACGATCGCTTCGACCGCGACGACGAGATGCTTATCGAGCAACTGCGCACCCGCGTACTGCCCAAACGCGGCATCTGGGCGCGTTCGGATGAAATCCTCGTCACCCTCGGTTCGCAGAACGCGCTCTATCTGCTCGCCACGTTGCTGATGAGCAAAGGCGTGCGGGTGGCGATGGAAAATCCTGGCTTTCGCGACGCCCTGAGTCTGTTCGAACTGCGCGGCGCCGAGGTGCAGTTGCAGACGGTGGACGACCAGGGGTTGGTGGTCGATAGCCGCCTGCACGGCTGCGACTATCTCTACGTCACTCCCGGGCACCAAGTGCCCACCGGCATCGCCATGAGCGCGGCGCGGCGTACCGCGCTGCTGCGGCAGATCCGCGAGCACGACCAGGTCGTGATCGAGGATGACTACGACGCCGAATTCAATCTGGACCATCAAGCGCAGCCGGCACTCAAGGCGAGCGACGCCAGTGGTCGCGTGATCTACATGAGCAGCTTGTCGAAAGCCTTCTCGCCCGGGCTGCGTATTGGTTATCTGGTGGCCGATGCCGAGCTGATCGACGAGCTGCGCGCGCTGCGCCGCTTGATGTACCGCCATCCGCCGCTGAACAACCAGCGCATGCTCGCTGAGTTCCTGGCCCAGGGGCATTACGACTCGCATTTGCGGCGCTTTCGCGAGGAGCACCGTCGTCGCCGTGACACCCTGCGCCTGGCGCTCGACGATGCGTTGCCAGATTGCCAGTCAATGGGCAGCCCCGGCGCCAGCGCCTTCTGGCTGCGCGCACCGGACGGCGTCGACACCCAACGCCTGGCCTGGGCCGCTGCGCAGCAGGGCGTGCTGTTCGAGGCGGGCGGGCAGTTCTTCTTCAACGAGGCACCGCCCGCCAACTTCATGCGCTTGGGCTTCCACGCGATCGACGCCGGACGCATCGGTGAGGGCGCGCAGGTGCTGGGGAAAGTGTTGGATAAGCTTTAGCTGCACGCTGGCCTGTTCGGCCACGCTTGGCGCGACGTGCTCCACAACGGCCAAATAAATTCGGCCCTACAGATCTGGCCATGCACCGGTACGGTGGCCACGCGCCCGTAGGGCCGAACTTGTTCGGCCGCTCGGTCGCGGAAATGCCTCGCAACGGCCGAATGAATTCGGCCCTACAGGTTTGGCCATGCCCCGGTACGTTGGTTACACGCCCGTAGGGCCGAACTTGTTCGGCCACGCGGTCGCGGAAATGCCTCGCAACGGCCGAATAAATTCGGCCCCACAGGTTTGGCATGCGCCAGTGCGAGGACGGTCACCGGCTCGTAGGGCCGAGCTTGTTCGACCGATACGCCCGCTCTATGGTCTATATCTCTTCACCGCACGGACATAAGGATATGTCGCGCGACGCTCTTCGGCGCCCGGCCATATCTACCACGTCACCACCTGCACTAAGGACCGGCGGCCACACTTCGATGACCCAGCCTGCGCACGCATGGTCATTCGCGAGATGCGTGGGCTGCACGACAACGGTTGGTTATCCAGCTTCGCCTGGGTATTGATGCCCGATCGCCTGCACTGGCTGTTCGAGCTCGGCCCGTCGTACCCGCTCGACCGGACGCTGAAACGTCTCAAGGGCCGTAGCGGCCAGGCGCTTGGGCACAGCCTGCAGCGCTCCGGGCCGATCTGGCAGCCGGGCTACCACGACCATGCCTTGCGCTGCGAAGAAGACGTTCAGGTAATTGCGCGGTATATCATCGCTAACCCGCTACGGGCCGGACTGGTGTCACGGATCGGCGATTACCCTTGGTGGGATGCGGTGTGGTTGTAAAGACGGCCGAATAAATTCGGCCCTACGGGTCATGGAGCTGGGGGCAGGCCGTAGGGCCGAACTTGTTCGGCCTTTGCAGATTGCCGAGTCGCCTATTGCCGTGCGGATCACGGCTGCTTTGTTTCGAAATTGCAGAGGGGTTTGATGGTGCGGTGCCGGTGGCCGAATAAATTCGGCCCTACGGGTCATGGAACTGGGGACAGGTCGTAGGGCCGAACTTGTTCGGCCTTTGCAGATTGCCGAGTCGCCTATTGCCGTGCGGATCACGACTGCTTTGCTTCGAATTGCAGAGGGGTTTGATGGTGCGGTGCCGGTGGCCGAATAAATTCGGCCCTACGGGTCATGCAGCTGGGGGCAGGGTGTAGGGCCGAACTTGTTCGGCCTTTGCAGATTGCCGAGTTAGCCTATTGCCGTGCGGATCAAGACTGCTTTGCTTCGAATTGCAGAGGGGTTTGATTGCGGTGCCAGTGGCCGAATAAATTCGGCCCTACGGGTCATGGAGCTGGGGACAGGCCGTAGGGCCGAACTTGTTCGGCCTTTGCAGATTGCCGAGTCGCCTATTGCCGTGCGGATCACGGCTGCTTTGCTTCGAAATTGCAGAGGGGTTTGTGCGGTGCCAGTGGCCGAATAAATTCGGCCCTACGGGCCATGGAGCTGAGGGACAGGCCGTAGGGCCGAA
>DPSI01000553.1 GCA_003527165.1 Pseudomonas sp. | reverse complement strand
TGGCGGGCCGTTGATGGGCTGACAGCGCTTCGGCTATTGGGTGCAGGACCAGCTTCAGCTCCGCTTCCACTGCCAGCCATTCCTGTAGTGTCATCGGCGGATGGATGGCCGGGATAACCGAGCGACCGCACTGCTCGCAGGCGCTTATGGCGATCTGGCGCCAGTGGGCCAGGCGCTTTTCGGCCCTTTCGTCCTTCAGCCGTACCTCGCAGCGCTCGCTGACGATTGGCGTGATCTGAGCGACGCCCAGTTCCGTCGCCTTCTGGATCGCCCAATCCATTCGTTCACCGCGCGACAGCCCTTGGCCGAGGTGAATGCTCAGGCTCGACTCGGGCAAGCCTGGCAGCTGCTCGCGCAATTCGACCTTCACCTGTTTTTTGCCAACCTCGACCAACTCGCCCCGGTATTCCTGGCCGCTGCCATCGAACAGCTGCACCACTGCGCCGGCCGCCAGCCTCAAGACTCGGCTGATGTAATGCGCTGAGGCTTCCGGTAGCTCGCAAGCGCCGAGTGAGAGTGGGGTGTCGACGAAGAATCGGGATATGCGCATCGGAAAAGCTACGGTCGAAAAAGTGAGGCGGCAGTCTATAGCGTTAGCCGAGGGGCCTGAAGCCTGCCGGCTGGCCATGAGGTTAACCGGGATCGCGAAACTCGCTGGGCGCATTCGCTGCCACCGCGACGCTGACAGCCGCACGCGTTGCGATATCGATGCCTTCGCTGGCGACTTCGGCGAGAAAATCGATCTGTTCCTCGGTGATGGTATAGGGGGGCAGGAAATACACCACGCTGCCCAGCGGACGTAGTAATGCACCGCGTTGCAGAGCGTGCTGGTAGACCTTTAGCCCGCGACGCTCCTGCCAGGGGTAAGGCGTCTTGCTGGCCTTGTCCTGCACCATTTCGATGGCGACGGCCATGCCGGTCTGGCGCACTTCGGCCACCTGTGGATGGTCGCTGAGGTGAGCGGTGGCCGCCGTCATCCGCGCGGCCAGCGTTTTGTTGGCCTCGATGACGCCGTCCTGCTCGAAAATGTCCAGGGTCGCCAGCGCCGCGGCGCAAGCCAGCGGATTGCCGGTATAGGTGTGCGAATGCAGAAAGGCCCGCAAGGTCGAGTAGTCGTCATAAAACGCCTGATATAGCTTGTCGGTCGTCAGCACGGCGGCCATTGGCAGGTAACCACCAGTGAGCGCCTTGGACAGACAGAGAAAATCGGGCGTGACGCCCGCCTGCTCGCAGGCGAACATGGTTCCGGTACGGCCAAAGCCGACCGCGATCTCGTCGTGGATCAGGTGTACATCGTAGCGATCGCAGGCATCGCGCAACAGTTTGAGGTAGACCGGGTGATACATGCGCATGCCGCCGGCGCCCTGGATAAGCGGCTCGACAATCACGGCCGCGATCTCGTCATGGTGCTCGGCCAGGGTCTGCTCCATATGGGCGAACATATTGCGCGAGTGGGCTTCCCAGCTCATGCCTTCGGGGCGCAGGTAACAGTCCGGGCTGGGGACCTTGAACGTATCCAGCAGCAGCGGCTTGTAGGTGTCGGTAAACAGTGCGACGTCGCCCACCGACATGGCCGCCACGGTTTCGCCGTGATAGCTATTGGTCAGGGTGACGAAACGCTGCTTGTTCGGCTGTCCACTGTTGCGCCAGTAGTGGAAGCTCATCTTCAGCGCAACCTCGATACCGGTCGAGCCGTTGTCGGTGTAGAACACCCGATCGAGGCCGGCAGGCGTAATCTGCACCAGACGCTCGGACAACTCGACCACCGGCTGATGACTGAAGCCGGCGAGCATCACGTGTTCAAGCTGATCGAGCTGGTCCTTGATGCGCTGATTGATGCGTGGGTTGGCGTGGCCGAATACATTGACCCACCAGGAGCTGACCGCATCGAGATAACGTTTGCCGTCGAAGTCCTCGAGCCAGACGCCTTCACCGCGCCGTATCGGAATCAGTGGAAGCTGTTCGTGATCTTTCATCTGGGTGCAGGGGTGCCAGAGTACCGAGAGGTCACGCTGCATCCAGCTGTCGTTCAGGCTCATGATCGCTCCTTCGCGTGGGTGAAATCGGCGCAGCCTAGCAGAAGTCTTCAGCGGAGCTTCGCCACTGGCGGGAGTTAGCTGTTTGATCGATAGGTTGAAACAAAAAAATGCGATTCATTTCGATCTGTTAATCGTTAGGCTTGTCGCAATTCAGCTTCGGGACGCTTTCCATGCTTTGGCGAAACTCATCCAGTAACTATGGCTTGATCAGTATCTCGATGCACTGGCTGGTGGCGATTGCCGTGATCGGGCTGTTCGCGCTGGGTTATTGGATGGTGGGCCTGACTTATTACAGCAGCTGGTACCGCACCGCTCCGGATATTCACAAGAGCGTCGGCCTGCTCCTGCTGGCGTTGATGGTGTTCCGCATCATCTGGCGGTTCCTCAGTCGGGGCCCGGAGCCGCTGGCCAACCATGGCCGGCTGACGCGCTTGGCAACGAAGGCCGGGCATGGTCTGCTTTATCTCGGACTGTTCGCCGTGATGATTTCCGGCTATCTGATCTCTACCGCAGACGGCCGTCCGATCAGCGTCTTCAGTTGGTTCGAGGTGCCGGCCTTGATTACCACGATTCCGAGCCAGGAAGACGTCGCCGGCCTGGTCCACAAGTACCTCGCCTGGGCATTGGTGATTCTTTCTGGCCTGCATGCCTTGGCGGCACTGAAGCACCATTTCATCGATCACGATTCGACGCTCAAACGGATGCTCGGTCGTGCCGAAGCCTGATCAATCACTCAAGGAGAACACCTATGTTGAAGAAAACCGTTGCTGCATTGGCTCTGGGCTCGTCGATTCTCGCTGGCCAGGTATTCGCCGCCGACTATGCTATCGACACCAAGGGGCAGCATGCCTTCGTCAACTTCAAGATCAGCCACCTCGGCTACAGCTGGCTCTGGGGTAGCTTCAAGGAGTTCGATGGCAACTTCAGCTTTGATGCCGACCAGCCGGAAGCGAGCAAAGTAAAGGTCAACCTTCAGACCGCCAGCATCGACTCGAACCATGCCGAGCGTGACAAGCACCTGCGCAGTGATGACTTCCTCAATGTTTCCGAGCACCCGACGGCTACGTTCGAGTCCACCTCAGTAACGTCGACGGGCGAGGGCACCGCGGATATCACCGGAAACATGACCCTCAACGGTGTAACCAAGCCGGTTGTGATAGCAGCCAAGTTCCTCGGTGAAGGCAAGGATCCCTGGGGCGGCTACCGCGCGGGTTTCGAGGGCACCACAACGCTGAAACTGAAAGATTTCGACATCAAGATGGATCTGGGCCCGGCATCGCAGACCGTGGATCTGATCATCTCGGTCGAAGGCGTTCGTCAGTAATAGAACATGGGTAAACCACGCCGGCGCAAGCCGGCGTTTTGCTTTTCCGGCCAGCGTGCGGGGCGGCTGAAAAGCAGGTTGCAGATGGCTTGTATGGGCTGCCGTGAGCGGCCTTCCAGCCCGAGCTAAAACACCATCGGCTATTTACAAACAGTCGTGCATGTAAGTATATTTGCCGCATTCTGCCATCATTATCTGGCCCAGGGGCGCCCGCTTCCCTGTTTGCCTGTTCAACGAGGTTCCCAATGTCCATCAAGTCGGCCAGCGCTGCACTGATCTCTCTTTTCGCTGTGGCAACACTGCTCGGAGGCTGCCAGGACGAACAGGCAGCGGCACCCGCCACGCAGGAAACGCCTCAAGTCGGTGTGGTGTCGCTCGAGGCTGAGTCTTTTGCGCTGACGACCGAGCTTCCCGGCCGAGCTCAACCTTATCGCATCGCTGAAGTACGACCTCAGGTAAATGGCATTATTCAGAAGCGCCTGTTCACCGAGGGTCATGACGTCAAGGCCGGGCAGCAGCTCTATCAGATCGATGACTCGGTCTATCAGGCTGCATACAAGAGTGCCCAGGCCAGCCTGGCCTCGGCCAAGTCGTTATCCGATCGCTACGCGTTGCTGGTAGAAGAGCAGGCGGTCAGCAAGCAGGCTTACGATG
>DPSI01000292.1 GCA_003527165.1 Pseudomonas sp. | reverse complement strand
CGCCAAGGACAAGGCTGAGGGTGATGAACAAGCCACCAAATACCAGCGGGTTTTTGCTCGCCACCCACCGACGGTCGTTGTTCCAGAGCCGCTCGTATTGCAGCAGGCCAACCCATTTGTAGCTGGGCATGAAGCGGGAATTGGTGAACGAGAGCAAGAACGTCCAGAAAATGTAACCGTAGAAACCAACCAGAACGATCAGCATGCTCGGCGCCAGCACTAGCTTGGGCAACCAGTTCTGCAGGGCATCCAGCGGTGATGCTTTGGTGAAGAAAGCAGTTGAGCTCATGCTTGGCTCCGAGGAAATACAAGACCCATACGCAGTTCCAATCGTTATTCACAGGTGCGGCTCGCCCGTCACGGCCGGTCGCTGGACTAGCCGCTGGCAGTCGATGAATTAGCACCGGCTTGCTCGTAATAAAAAGGGGCCGTCGAAGATGGAGACGGCCCAAATAGGCTACTGAACCGCTTGGATCGCCGCAGCCAGTTGCTGCGCCGCTTTTTTTGGATCGGCAGATGGGTCGTTGAAGAAGTTGGTGACCACGTTGAACACGGCACCCTGGACATAGCTGGACGCCGCCATGCCATGGGCCAGACTCGGCACCAGGCCCGGGCCTTGCGCCGCGGATCTGAAGTCTTCCATTGATTGCTGAGCGCAGACGTCGAACTCGCTCATGTCTTGATCCAGGCGTACCGGGATCGAACCCTTGTTCTGGTTGAAGAACTGCTGGAACTCTGGCTCCAGAACGGTTCGCGCCAAGTCTTTCTGAGCTTTGCGATCTTCCTCGTTGCCGAGCTTGAACATGGCCAGCGAGTCGATGTTATAGGCAAAGCTGCCCTGGGTGCCGGGGAACGGCAGGCACTGATAGTCATCACCGGCGACCTTGTTTGCCGCGCTCCACTCGCTCTTGGCCCAATCACCCATGATCTGCATGCCAGCCTTGCCGTTCATAACCATCGCGGTAGCGCTGTTCCAGTCGCGACCTGCAGCGTTGTTATCAACGTAACCACGCAGCTTTTTCAGCGCGGCGAACGCCTCGACCATCTTGTCGCCGGTCAGCACATCCCGATCAAGATCGACGAATGCTTTGCGGAAATCCTCCGGACCGAGGACCGCCAACGCCAGATCCTCAAAGACCGTTCCGTCCTGCCAGGGCTGGCCACCATGAGCCAGCGGCATGAAGCCGGCGGCTTTCAGCTTGTCCGCGGCGGTGAAGAATTCGTCGAGGCTTTGCGGTGGCGTCGCGCCCGCTTTCTCGAACACATCCGGGTTGATCCACAACCAATTGACCCGGTGCACGTTAACCGGCACGGCCACGTAATCGCCGTCGTATTTCATGGCGGCCGAAACCTGCTGGGGCAGCAGTTCATCCCACTTGGCCTGTTCGGCCACTTCGTTGAGATCGGTCAGTAACCCCAACTCGCCCCACTCCTGAATATCGGGACCTTTGATCTGGGCGGCGGCAGGCGCATTGCCGGAGACGGCGCGGGTCTTGAGCACGGTCATGGCAGCCTCGCCACCTCCACCGGCGACGGCGAAATCCTTCCAGGTGTGGCCCTGCTCTTCGACGAGTCGTTGCAGCGTATCGGCGGCGCGCTTTTCACCACCGGACGTCCACCAATGCAGGACCTCGACCTCACCGGCGTGGGCGAACGGAACGAGAGAGGCGAGAGAGACAGCGGTAACCAGACGATGAATCGCGTTCATTGGTTTTCCTTTTCTTTTTGTTATCGGTGCAAGTCTGTGCTTGCGTTGCATCGATTCTAGGCTCGCCAGTCGGCGCCACAGGTAACGAAGGGATAGCGAATGGTCACCGACTCGTTACAAAGACGGTGTCTTTGTAACGAGTCGGCGCCAATCGCTGGCAGATGAGTTCACTCGGCATGACGGGGTAGGCGCAGGGTGACGCGCAGACCGCCTTCGGGCAGGTTACGCAGGCCTATTTCACCACCATGAGCGTGAGCGATGTTGCGGGCGATGCCCAGACCGAGGCCATACCCAGGCTGCTTGGCTGCCAGACGGAAATTCGGCTCGAAGACTTGCTGCAGCCACGCCTGCGGTACGCCGGGCCCCTCATCATCGACCTGCAGCTCGAACGTATCGCCGTCATCGACAATATGCAGGTGAGCCCGCTCGCCGTACTTCAAGGCGTTATCCAGCAAGTTGCCGATACAACGCCTGAGCGCAAGTGGCTTGCCCGCATAGGGCGCGATCGCCCTGCCCTGTACGGTGACACGGCCGTTGCCGGCAGGCGCCAGATAAGGCTCGGTGACGCAATCAAGCAGCAGGTTCAGGTCCAGCGGCTCGATGTTTTCGTGGATGTCGGTGTCCTTGACGCACTGCAGGGCGCCCTTGACCAGCAATTCCAGCTCATCGAGATCACGGCTGAACTTGCGCTGCAGGGCTTCGTCGTCGAGCAGCTCTACCCGCAGACGCAGCCGCGTTATCGGGGTGCGAAGGTCATGCGAGATCGCGCTGAACAACTGGCTGCGCTCGCTTAGATAGCGCCCGATGCGCTCGCGCATGCTGTTGAACGCTCGACTGACCTCGACCACTTCGCTGCCGCCCGCCTCCGGTAACAGCTCCACTTCGCTGCCCAATGACATTTCCCGCGCTGCCTGTGCCAAGTGCTTGAGTGGCCTGCTCTGCCAGTGCACCAGAATGCCAATGAACAACAATAGGAAGCTGGTGGTGAGAAAGATGAACCACAGCTGCTGGGTCGGGATGCCGTCGTCCTCCAGACTGACGTATGGGGCCGGCATCAGCGAGGCGAGATAAAGCCACTCGCCGGGTGCGATCTGGATCTGCGTCACCAGTACGGGCGGATTCAACGGCTCCAGGCTCAGCGCATAGTGCGCCCAGGATCGCGGCAATTCGTCGAGCTTCAGCCCGCCATTGAAGATGCGCAGGTCATCCGGACTGACGAAGTTGACCGACATATCGGCCTCTTTGCCGAGGCGCTCGCGAAGGACCTCGTCCACTTCGGCTAGCACCGCCTGCTTGCGCTCGGTTGGCGGCAGGATCTGCATCTCCAGCGGCTTATCGTTCAGCGAAACGAAAAAGCGCGTACCGCCCATGCTGCGCAATTGATCGAGCACCAGCGGTCGATAACCGAGCGGCAACGAACGGAAATAGCTGACGCTCGCCGACATGGAATGGGCCAAGCTACGGGCGCTGGTCAGCAAGCCTTCCATCTGGCTTGCCCGCAGCTGCGACACCCAGATGAAGCTCGACAGCGCCTGTGCCAGCAGGACCACCAACAGCGTCAGAAAGAGCATCCGGCCGAGCAGCGAGCGCGGCACCGGCAACCAGCGGCGCCTAGCCGATTGCGTCATGGTGGGGCGCCACCTGGGCGGCGAGCAGGTAACCGCTACCGCGAACGGTCCGAATCAGTCGAGGGCACCTGCCGGTGTCGCGCAGCCGCTGACGCAGACGACTGACCGCCATGTCGACGATGCGCTCGAGCGGCATCACCTCGCGCCCGCGTGTGGCGTTGGCGATGGTGTCGCGGTCGAGGATTTGCTGCGGATGATCAAGAAACAGTTTCAAGAGTGCGAAATCGGCACCGGACAGCAGCACCTCCTCGCCGTCCTGATGAAACAGCCGGTGGCTGACCATATCCAGGCGCCATTCATCGAACGCCAGCACGTCACCGGCGCGCTCGTAACCGAAATTGACGCGACGAAGCAGTGCCTTGATCCGGGCCAGCAGCTCGCGAGGGCTGAAGGGCTTGCCCAGGTAATCATCAGCGCCCAGCTCCAGCCCGATCACCCGATCGGCTTCATCGGAACTGGCCGTCAACATGATAATCGGCATCTGAGCCAGGCGCTGGTGGCCACGCACCCAGCGACAAAGGCTGAAGCCATCCTCGTCGGGCAACATCACATCGAGAATCACCAGATCGGCCGGATCGCTGGCTATGGCCTCGCGGAACCGTGCACCGTTGGCCACAGTGCGCACTTGAAACCCGGATCGACTGAGATAGGCGTCCAACAGTTCGCGAATGTCCTGGTCGTCGTCGACCAGCAGAATCGATCTTCCAGCCTGGGTCACCGGGCATCCCTTCTCTTGTTATATGGGCGTATCGAAACGGGTTAGCTCACACTGGACGTCACCTCCAGCGATTGCTGCAACGCGACGCCAGCGCCTTCCAGGCCAGGATACTCGGCTGTCACCACCCAGACTGGAACGTCGTCAAAATACCGACTCATGCACCCCTTGTCGCGAAAACTCTGGCGGAAACCGCTGCGCGCGAAGAACTCGACGAAGCGCGGCACGATCCCGCCGGCAATATAGACGCCGCCTTGCGCACCGGTCGTCAACACATTGTCCCCGGCGATCCGACCCAACCAGACACAGAACTGTTCCAATACCGACGCGGCGTAGGCATCGCCTGCCAGGGCAGCGGCCGTCACTTCGGCCGGCGTCGTGAACCGTGGCGGCTGCCCGTCCAGTGCGCAGCTGGTTCGATAGAGTTCCAGTAGCCCGCCCCCGCTGAGAACCGCTTCGGCATTCACGTGGCCGAGCTTCTCATGCAGACGCCCCCACAACGCAGCCTCACGAGCCGTGCCGATCGGCAGGCAGACGTGTCCGCCCTCCCCCGGCAGCGTGCGCCACTCGCCGTCGCCGAGGGGCAGCAACGTGGCGACGCCCAGCCCGGTGCCCGGCCCGATCACGAGCCGCGCCCTACCGGTTTCGGATCGCCCGGAACAGACTTCGATCAGCTCGCCGTCGCACAGGCGAGTCATGCCCAGCGCCATGGCGGTGAAATCGTTGATCAGCAGCAGATCGTTCAGCCCCAAGTCCTGGCAAAAGGCCTTGCGACTCAGGCGCCAGTGATTGTTGGTGAATACGAACTCGTCGCCGGAAACCGGCCCGGCGCAGGCCAGACAGACAGCCTGTAGCGCCTCGACGCTCTGGTCGACGCCTCGCAGATAGGCGCGAATGGCGTCTTCCGGACGCGGAAAATCAGCGGTTGGGACAACTCGTACCGACTCGATCCGTTGATCGCTCCACAGAGCGAAACGGGCATTGGTCCCGCCGATATCACCTACCAGCGCCGTCACTTGAGCGCCTCCAACGCCTCGGTGAACACGCTCGCGCCTTGCTCCGCCGGGCTGAAGGCGGCCCGCAGAAAGCCGAACAACTCGCGCCCGCAACCGATGCCCAGGTCGCTCGGCGCCATCACCCGCTCACGGCTGTCGAACGCTGCCTGATCGACCAGTACTCGCAGCTCGCCCGTCTCGCCGTCGACGCGGATGATGTCGCCATCGCGCACTCGGCACAGCGGGCCGCCATCGAGCGCCTCGGGGCTGACGTGAATCGCCGCCGGTACCTTGCCCGATGCTCCAGACATGCGCCCATCGGTGACCAGCGCGACCTTGTAGCCACGATCCTGCAGCACACCGAGGAACGGCGTCAGCTTATGCAGTTCGGGCATGCCGTTGGCCTTCGGCCCTTGGAAGCGCACCACTGCGATAAAATCTTTTTCCAGCTCGCCGTTCTTGAATGCCTGTGCCAACTCTGTCTGATCGCTGAATACCCGCGCTGGCGCCTCGACCACGCGGTGCTCCGGAGCGACTGCCGAGATTTTGGTTACGCCGCGCCCGAGATTGCCCTCCAGCACCCGCAAGCCACCCTCGGGCGAGAACGGGCGCTCGGCCGGACGCAGGATCGCTTCGTCGAGACTGGCCGCCGGACCTTCGCGCCAGACCAATCGACCGTCCTCCAGAAAGGGCTCGCAGGTGTACTGCCTGAGCCCCTGCCCCATAACCGTATGGACGTCTTCGTGCAACAGGCCGGCATCGAGCAGCGTACGCACCATGAACGGCACGCCACCGCAGGCATGGAAATGGTTCACGTCGGCTTGCCCGTTGGGATAGACCTTGGCCAATGTGGGCGTCACCGCGGAAATGTCGGCCATGTCCTGCCAGGTCAGCTGGATGCCTGCCGCCTGGGCGAAGGCAGGGATGTGCAAGGTGTGATTGGTCGAGCCGCCTGTGGCGTTCAGCGCTACCACCGAGTTGATGATCGCCTTCTCGTCGACGATCTTGCACAGCGGCAGATAGTTACCGGACTGCGGCGTCAGGCGAGTAACCTGGCGCGCTGCCTCGCGGGTCAGTTCGTCACGCAGCGGGGTGTAGGGATTGACGAAGGACGAGCCCGGCAGGTGCAACCCCATGATTTCCATCACCACCTGGTTGGTATTCGCCGTGCCGTAGAAGGTGCAGGTGCCGGGACTGTGATAGGACAGCATCTCCGATTCAAGCAACTGCTCACGGCTGGCCTTGCCTTCGGCGTAGCGTTGTCGGACCTCGGCTTTCTGCTTGTTGGGAATGCCCGAAGGCATCGGCCCACCCGGCACGAATACCGCCGGAAGGTGGCCGAAGCGTAACGCGCCAATCATCAGACCCGGGATGATCTTGTCGCAGATACCCAGATACAGCGCCGCGTCGAACATGTTGTGCGACAACGCGATAGCGGTCGCCATGGCGATCACCTCGCGACTGGCAAGGCTCATCTCCATCCCCGCCTCACCCTGGGTGACACCGTCGCACATGGCCGGAACGCCGCCGGCGAACTGCCCGACCGAACCGACATCGCGCAGCGCCTGCTTGATGATGTCCGGGAAGTGCTCGTATGGCTGATGCGCCGACAACATATCGTTGTAGGCCGAAACGATCGCCACGTTGGCTTCGTTCATCAACCGCAGCTTCTGCTTGTCGCTGGAAGACGCGCAGCCCGCCACGCCGTGAGCGAAGTTGGCGCATTGCAATCTGCCGCGCTGAGGTCCGTCGCTCGCCGCGCCGGCCATCTGGGCAAGATATCGCTGTCGCGACGGGCGGCTGCGTTCGATCAAACGTTCGGTAACTTCTTGAATCCGCGGGTGCATGCCATCACTCCTGCTCGTGAATCTGTAGTTTTACCAACAAAACAGCATATTTCTGGGCTTGATTTCTATTTTGACAGGAATAATCTTGTGTTTCCTACAACAAAATTCGCCCAGGTCCCCATATGACTATTCGTATCGCCATCAACGGCTTCGGCCGTATTGGACGCAATGTCCTCCGTGCCTTGTACAGCCAGCGTTACCGCGAATATCTGCAGGTCGTAGCAATCAACGACCTCGGCAGCTCGGCGATGAACGCCCACCTCTTGCAATACGACAGCGTCCATGGCCATTTCGACGCAAAGGTCGAGGTCAGCGATGATCAGCTGATGGTCAACGGCGACTCGATTGCCGTGACGGCGATCCGCAACCCGGCTGAACTGCCCTGGCGTCAGCACCAAGTCGACGTGGTATTCGAGTGTACCGGCCTCTTTACTTCCCGCGAGAAAGCCAGCGCCCACCTGGAAGCCGGCGCCCGCAAGGTGATCATTTCCGCCCCGGCCTCCGACGCCGATGCCACCGTTGTCTACGGCGTCAATCATGACATCCTGCGCCAGTCAAATCAGATCATCTCCAACGCATCCTGCACCACCAACTGCCTGGCTCCGGTCGTCCAGGTGCTGTCACGCGAATACGGTATCGAGCATGGCCTGATGACTACCATCCACGCCTATACCAACGACCAGAACCTGCCTGACGTCTACCACAGCGATCCCTGTCGCGCGCGCTCGGCTACACAATCGATGATTCCGACCAAGACGGGCGCAGCCGAAGCCGTTGGTCTGGTCTTGCCGGCGCTGGCCGGCAAGCTGACCGGCATGGCCGTACGGGTCCCGGTGATCAATGTCTCACTGGTGGATCTGACGCTCGAACTCAGCCGCGAAACCACCGCAGACGAAGTTAACGCACTGATGCTGGACGCCAGCCAGCGCTCGCCCATACTGGCCTGTAACTCGCTGCCGCTGGTTTCATGCGACTTTAACCACAACCCGATGTCGTCGATCTTCGACACCAACCACACTAAGGTTAGCGGACGACTGCTGAAAGTGATGGCCTGGTATGACAACGAATGGGGTTTCTCCAATCGCATGCTGGACACCTGCCGCGCTCTTCACGAGGCTCCGTAACCAGCACACCGACTCCATCGCCTACCCAGCAAGCCAAGGAAGAAAATGAACCGCATCGATTTCGTTAACGCGACATTGCCCGCCCGCAAGCGCATCGCGCTGGTGGCGCATGATCACTGCAAGGAACGCCTGCTGGTATGGGCTGACCGGCAAAAAGCGCGGTTAGCGAAACATGAACTGCTCGCCACCGGCACCACCGGCCTGCTGCTCCGACGTCGCCTGGCCTTGCCGGTGGAATGCATGATCAGCGGCCCTCTGGGCGGAGATCAGCAGATCGGCGCACGCATCGCCGAACGACGGATCGACATCCTGGTATTTTTCTGGGATCCCTTCGAACCCCAGCCGCACGACCCTGATGTGAAAGCGCTGCTCCGAGTTGCCGCAGTGTGGAACATCCCGCTGGCGGCCAACGAGAGCAGCGCCGATTATCTGCTTTCAAGCCCGCTACTCGATGAGCCCCATTCGATCAGCATTCCGGACTACGACAGCTACCTGGCAGGTCGGTAACCGGCGAATCACTAATCGCGGTGATCCTCGTCTGGAACGCCCTTGCTTTCATCTTCCGCTTCGTCGCGCAAATCCTGGAAGTCAGTCTTGAGGCCGGTTTCCATGCTGTCGAGCTCCGCCAGTAGGCTGCGAAAGCTGGTTTGTCCGCGAGACGCGTCTTCTTCGGCCTCCAATTCGAGATCGGCGCGAGCCTGCAGCGCCACCGGCACGGGCGCTTTTTCCACATCCACCGGCAACGGCTCAGGCTCCATCTCGCGCAGCACCGCCAATGGCGGTAGCTCGTCGAGGTTTTTCAGGTTGAAATGATCGAGGAACTGCTTGGTGGTCGCGAACATAGCCGGTCGCCCCGGTACGTCTCGATGCCCAACGACCCGCACCCACTCGCGTTCGAGCAGCGTCTTGACGATCTGACTGTTGACCGCGACGCCGCGAATGTCCTCGATCTCGCCACGGGTAATCGGTTGGCGGTAGGCGATCAGCACCAGTGTTTCCAGCAACGCGCGCGAATAGCGCTGCGGCCGTTCTTCCCAAAGTCGACCTACCCAAGGCGAAAAGCGCTCGCGGACTTGGAGTCGATAGCCACTGGCAACCTCTTTCAACTCGAACGCACGGTCCTTGCAGGATTTGTCGAGTACGCCCAGCGCCTTACGCAGCAACGAGGGCGCGGGCCGCTCGGCCTCTTCGAACAGCTCAGCCATGCGCTCGATCGACATCGGCCTGCCCGACGCCAGCAAAAAAGCCTCGAGCAGCGAAGCGAGATCCTTGGGATCGGAAAGATTCAACCTTGACTACCTCGACATAAACCGTGCGAACACACTATTCAATCCGGGCTCGAACATGAATCGGCGCGAAGGGTTCGTTCTGCACCAGCTCGACCAGCGATTCCTTGATCAGCTCGAGCACCGCCATGAAGGTCACCACCACGCCAAGCCGGCCTTCCTCGATCGTGAACAATGCGGCGAAGGGAACAAAGGCCCCGCCCTTCAGGCGCTCTAGAACATCACTCATGCGCTCGCGGATCGAGAGCGTTTCGCGCGTGACCTGATGGCTTTCGAACATGTCGGCACGGCGCAGCACTTCGGCCATGGAGATCAGCAATTCCTCCAGACTCACCTCGGGCAACAGCTTGCGCGCCCGTGCGTCCGGCGCCTCCAGTCGTGGCACATGCAGTTCG